>CAMDAO010000125.1 GCA_945888595.1 Chryseobacterium gleum
AAACATCACTTCAGGTGGTTTAGGCACAATGGGATTTGCTTTACCTGCTGCGATTGGGGCAAAATTAGGTAATCCATCTAAAACGGTAGTAGCTATTATTGGTGATGGTGGTTTCCAAATGACTATCCAAGAATTAGGAACTATACTACAATTTAAAATTGATATTAAAATCTTAATCTTAAATAATAACTTCCTTGGAATGGTTCGTCAATGGCAAGAAATGTTTTTCGAAAAACGTTATTCTTTTACCGATATTGTCAATCCAAATTTTACTCAAATTGCTAAAGGTTATGACATTGAGGCGAGAAAAATAGATCAGCGCACGGAATTAAGTGAAGCTTTAGATGTAATGTTAACAAGTAAAGCTGCCTATTTATTAGAAGCTGTTGTAGAGCAAGAAGAAAATGTATTCCCAATGGTAGCAACAGGTGCATCTGTAGCTGAAATCAGATTAAAATAAGAAATGATGGAAAATAACACATATAATATATCCGTATTTACTGAAAATAGTGTTGGGATGTTAAATCGTATCACGATCATCTTTACACGAAGAAATATTAACATTGAAAGTATAACTGCTTCAGAATCAGAGATAGAAGGCATTCATCGTTATACAATAGTTGTGAATGAACTAAAAGAAGTGGTTCGTAAAGTAGTTTCTCAAATTGAAAAACAAATTGATGTTGTTAAGGCATTTTATCACTCTGATGATGAAGTAGTTTATCAAGAAATTGCTTTGTATAAACTTCCTACAAATATGTTGGCAAGTGGAGGTGATGCTGAACGAATTGTTAGAGCTCACCATGCGCGTATTTTGACGATTGAATCTGAATTTACTATTCTAGAAAAAACAGGATATCAAGAAGAAATTAAAGATTTGTTTACCGAATTGAAACCATTTGGTTTATTAGAATTTGTGCGTTCAGGACGCGTTGCAATTTCTAAACCAATGAAAACATTGGAAGAACATATTGAAGATATGAACAACGAAAAAATCATTTTATAATTAAAAAAAGACATGGCTAATTATTTTAACTCATTATCATTAAGGGACCAATTAAACCAATTAGGGGTTTGTGAATTTATGGACATCAGCCAATTCTCGGATGGTGTAAACGCATTATTAGGAAAGAAAATCGTTATTGTTGGGTGTGGTGCACAAGGTTTAAATCAGGGTTTAAATCTGAGAGATTCTGGTTTAGATGTGAAGTATACGTTGCGAAAAGATGCGATTGAAACAAAACGTATTTCTTGGAAAAATGCGACTGATAATGGATTTGAAGTAGGAACATATGAAGAATTGATACCAACTGCTGATTTGGTAATCAACCTTACACCTGATAAACAACATACAAATGTCGTTTCTACCGTAATGCCTTTGATGAAAAAAGGGGCAACTCTTTCGTATTCTCATGGATTTAATATCGTTGAAGAAGGGATGGAAATTCGTAAAGATTTAACGGTTATTATGGTCGCGCCAAAATGTCCTGGTACAGAAGTGAGGGCTGAATATCAAAGAGGTTTCGGAGTTCCAACTTTAATCGCAGTGCATGCTGAAAATGATCCGGAAGGAAAAGGATGGACACAAGCAAAAGCATACGCTGCTGGAACGGGTGGACATAAAGCAGGAGTTTTGAAATCTTCATTTATTGCAGAGGTTAAATCTGACTTAATGGGAGAACAAACAATACTTTGTGGAGTTCTGCAAACTGGGTCTATTCTTTGTTTTGACAAAATGGTTGAAAAAGGAATCGAAAAAGGGTACGCTTCAACATTGATCCAATATGGTTGGGAAGTGATAACGGAAGCATTGAAGCAGGGTGGAATTACAGCGATGATGGATAGACTTTCGAATCCTGCAAAAATGAAAGCATTTGAAGTATCTGAAGAATTAAAGAATATTATGCGTCCTTTGTTTCAAAAGCATCAAGATGATATTATGAGTGGACACTTTTCTAAAACCATGATGGAAGATTGGGCTAATAATGATAAAGATTTATTGACTTGGAGAGCAGAAACAGGAAATACAGCATTTGAAAAATCAGAAGCGAATGCTAAAATTGAGGAACAAGAGTTTTTTGACAATGGTTTACTAATGGTAGCTTTCGTAAGAGCTGGTGTCGAATTAGCTTTTGAAGTTATGGTGGAAACTGGAATAAAAGAAGAATCTGCTTACTATGAATCGTTGCACGAAGCTCCATTAATAGCGAATACAATTGCACGTAAAAAATTATTTGAAATGAACAGAGTAATTTCAGATACGGCAGAATATGGATGTTATTTATTTGATCATGCGTGTAAACCATTATTGACTGATTTCATGAAAAAAGTGGATTCAGATAGTATCGGTAAAAATTTCAATGATGGAAAATCAAATGGAGTCGACAATAAGGACATAATTGCAGTAAATAGTGCACTCAGAAATCATCCTATTGAAGCGATTGGAAATGTATTAAGAGCCGCAATGACAGAAATGAAATCTATTAATACAGTGGGTGTTTAAACACAGAGTGCCTCAGAGTTAAAAAAGAAGTACCACAAATTTTTTAAAAAAAAAGGAACTTCGTGGTACTTCTTTTTTAACTCTGAGACACTCAATCTCAAAAATAAAAAAATGAGTGAAATAGAAATATATAACGTTGATCAAGGAGTTCAGATCGATGTGAAGTTTGAAGATGACTCCGTATGGTTGTCCTTAAATCAAATTTCTACATTATTTGGAAGAGATAAATCTGTTATTTCTAGGCATTTTAAAAATATTTTTAATGAAGAAGAATTAATTAAAAGCCAAGTTGTTGCAAAAAATGCAACAACTGCTTTAGATGGTAAAAAATATTTGGTTGAGTTTTTTAATTTGGATGCAATTATTTCTGTTGGATACAGAGTAAACTCAATTCAGGGAACAAAATTTCGACAATGGGCTACTCAATGTTTGAAAGATCATTTAGTGAAAGGGTATTCGATAAATCAAAAAAGATTAAAAGAATTAGACCATGTTTTAAAAATTATAGAGCATTCTTCCTATGATGATGATTTGCAATTATCAGAATCAAAAGGACTTTTAAATATTTTAAGTAAGTACACTAAAAGTTTTATCTTATTAAATCAGTTCGACAGCAATCGCCTGGATACAAGCTTTTTGAATGGAGATATTACGTATGAAATTAAATATGATGAGGCTATTCGGGCAATTTCAGAATTGAAAAAGCAACAAATTGAAAGAAAAGAAGCTACAGAGCTTTTTGGAAATCAAAAAGATGATAGTTTTAAAGGAACTTTGCAAAATGTAGTTCAATCTTTTGATGGTAGTTATTTATACGGAACCATAGAAGAACAGGCGGCTCATTTACTTTATTTTATTATTAAAAATCATTCATTTAGTGATGGTAATAAAAGAATAGGTGCGTTTATGTTTATATGGTTTTTAGAGAAAAACAAACATTTATTCAAAAAGTCAGGTGAAGTGAAAATAAATGATAATGCGCTTACAGCTTTAGCATTATTAGTTGCTCAAAGTCTACCAGATGATAAAGAGTTAATGACTAAATTGATTTGTAACCTGATAAAAAATTAAAAAAAATACTCACTATTCACACTCCCACATAATACTTTAAAATGGTAACTCTCCAACAAGTCGAAGTAGCACAAAAAGCATTGAAAAATATAGCTTTTCACACGCCTTTGATGAAGAATACGAATATTTCTCACAAATATGGAGCGGATGTTTTCTTGAAAAGAGAAGATCTACAGTTGGTTCGTTCGTATAAATTACGCGGAGCTTACAATAAAATGTTTCATCTTTCATCCGAATTTCAGCAAAAAGGAGTTGTTTGTGCAAGTGCAGGAAATCATGCTCAAGGAGTTGCTTATTCTTGTAATTTATTGAATATAAAAGGCACCATTTTCATGCCTGTTACTACTCCAAAACAAAAAATAAAGCAAGTGCAAGTTTTTGGAAAAGAATGGGTGGATGTTGTTTTGATTGGGGACACCTTTGATGATGCATTTAATGAGTCTATAAAATTTGCGACGGATACAAATCAAGTGATTGTTCATCCTTTTGATGACGAGTTAGTGATTGCAGGTCAAGGAACGGTTGGATTGGAGGTGCTAACTGATATTCATCAAACGATCGACTATATATTTGTTCCTATTGGTGGTGGAGGTTTGGCTGCGGGTCTTTGTACTGTTTTTAAAGCGCTTAGTCCTAGCACAAAAATAATAGGAGTGGAGCCTGCAGGGGCAAGTTCTATGAAAATTTCGTTAGAAAATGGTATTAATACAACTTTAGACAAAATCGATAAGTTTGTCGATGGCGCGGCGGTGAAGAGGGTAGGAGATCTAACATTCGCCATTTGTAAAGAAAATTTAGACGATGTCATTGCCATTGAGGAAGGGCAAGTTTGTAGTACGATTTTGACACTTTATAATGAAGAAGCAATTGTTGTTGAGCCGGCTGGCGCATTAACTATCTCAGCTTTAGAAAACTACAAGGAAGAAATTAAGGGAAAAACGATTGTTTGTGTGGTAAGTGGCAGTAATAATGACATCATGCGAACAGAAGAAATAAAAGAAAGGGCCTTGTTTTTTGAAGGGTTAAAACATTATTTCTTGATTGAATTTCCTCAAAGACCGGGTGCTTTGCGAACGTTTGTCAGCGATGTTATTGGTCCAGAAGATGATATTACGTATTTTCAATTTTCAAAGAAAAATAATCGCGAAAGTGGACCAGCGGTGGTGGGGATAGAATTAAAAAGAAAAGAAGATTTCGAAATCCTTTGCGAGAAGTTGACAAGTTATAATTTCAGCTATGAGTATTTAAATAATAATCAAGCGCTTTATTCTCAATTAATTGGCTAAAACATGTCAGAAAAAATTACCATTTACCATAATAATCAATGTTCTAAAAGTCGTGAAGCGCTAGCATTGTTAAGAGAAAAAAGTGCAGATTTTACGATTATTGAATATTTGAAAGAAAACCAATCCGCGAAAGAAGTTGTTATTCTATTAACTAAGCTAGGTTTGTCAGCCCATGAATTAATGCGCAAAGGAGAGCAAGATTACAAAGATCACGTAAAAGGAAAAACGCTTTCAGAAAAGGAAATGATTGATCTTTTAGTGAAATATCCAAAATTAATTGAACGCCCAATTATCGTAAAAGGAAATAAAGCAATCATCGGCAGACCGCCAACTTTGGTGGTAGCTTTTATTATTTAAACCTCACATCAATTCCCCCATCAACCTATCAAACGCAGCTTTCAATTCGGCTAACTCTGTTTCTACTTTAGCTAAACGCTCTTCTAATTGTCCGACATTTTTTCTTGCGGGTTCTGATGTAAATTCATTCTCATCTACTTCTGGGATTTCTCCAAATAAATGACAATAACGCGCTTCTTTTTGTCCTGGTCGCTTTGGCATTTGTTTGACGTATGGAGTGTCATATTTCGCCAAATTTTCTAGGTTTTCCAATACTTCAGCGAGCGATTCAAAATCATGTAATCTTCCTGAATTGGAATTTATTTCTCCACCAGTCAATGGTCCTCGAAGAAATAATAAACATAAAACAGAGGTTTCCGCAGGATCTAAGGGATGAGCAACAGCCAAATTATGTCTGTATTTCAGTGCTCGCATGCCTCCACTGATAACATGTCCGCATAATCCTTTTTTCTTTAAAGAATCCAGCGCTAAAACAACGGTTTCATCATCAAATTCCACCGCAGGATGTCGAGCTGATTTCTGATTACACGCCGTTACCAAAGAATTTAAGGTCAAAGGATAATAATCAGGTGTCGTTTTACTTTTTTCGATTAGAGATCCAAGCACACGTATTTCCTCAAAGCTTAATTGCTGTAATTTATTTGTTTCCATGTATTTTTTGGTTCAGATTTAGGGTAAGATTTAGGTTGAGGTTGAGGTTGAATGTCCTTTAACTTAACCTAAACCTCAACCTTAAACTCAACCTATTTATTCTCTTCTATCACATAATTCAAAACCTTCGTCATTAAATGAACGCGATCTTTTCCGCTTACATTATGAGGATGCATCGGGTACGGGAAAAAGTCCATCTGAATTCCTAGGTCCACGAATTTTTTCACTAAAGCATAATTGTGTTGTAAAACGACCACATCGTCCACTGTTCCATGGATTAGCAATAAATCACCTTTTAAGTTTTTTGCATGTGTCATTAAACTTGCTTCCTCGTATCCTTTTGGATTTTCAAGTGGTGTATCCATGTATCGTTCACC
>CAMDAO010000126.1 GCA_945888595.1 Chryseobacterium gleum
TAAAATCGTACGTAAATACTTTCCTTCACTTCCTTGCTCTATCGTTTAGTCTTCAAAAGCGATGCTTTTTCTTTCGCGAAAAGGCGAAACGCGATTACGGAAAAATTTACAACTAATTCTGTGGAAAGACCGTTTTAATTTTACTTCGAGATTTAGGTGCTTCGGAGATTCGGATTCTACTTTTTTTAAGATTGAGGGTAGGTCGATTTTTCGTTCATTTTTCTACTTAATTGAGTTCTATTTATCGAGTTATGGATTCTTATTAGTACTTTAAAGTTCAAAATAATGGATTTAAAGCTCAGAAGTGTTCTTATATGGGCTTTATTTTGTATTATTGTGAGCTACAATTAATAAAATATGGTACCAACAAAAGAAATTAAGAGTCTGATACTTGAGTATCTGATGAGGAACCCTGGGGTTTCCTCTAGTGATATTTATACAGGAATAGGACAAATTGCAGGTTATTCAACCGTTAAACGAATCTTGCAAAATCTGCTTAATACAGAATTGATTGAAACTTCTGGTCAGGGAAAAGGTACCAAATATTCATTGTCTGCGGTCTATTTTGTATTAGCACCCATCGATACTGAAGAATATTTTCAATTAGAAATAGATGAACGAAAGATTAAAACAGAATTCAATTTGCAGTTAATCGATCATGCATTAGTATCTGCGAGTCTTTTTACTAAAGAGGAACTAATAAAATTAGAAGCCTTACAGATGGAATTTGAGAAAAATACAGATGGACTTGATGCCGATCAATTCAAACTAGAATTTGAGCGACTTGCAATAGACTTGAGTTGGAAATCATCCCAAATAGAAGGAAATACATATTCACTCTTAGAAACAGAGAGGCTTTTAAAAGAACAACAAACTGCTTCCGGTAAAACAAAGGATGAAGCCACCATGCTGCTTAACCACAAAGAAGTTCTTGATTTTATCATTTTAAATCAAGATTTTGTGAAACCACTTTCAATCGCAAGAATTGAAGACTTGCATAGTATACTTATTAAAGACCTAAATGTTGGCCGCAATATTCGTAAGCGACGTGTCGGTATTTCTGGAACCAATTACAAACCTCTTGACAATGAATTTCAAATACAAGAAGCATTGAAAGCCATGTGCGATCTCATTAATAGTAAATCAAATGTGTTCGAGAAAGCTTTATTAGTTCTTGTGCTTACCTCCTACATTCAACCCTTTGAAGATGGAAATAAACGCACTGCAAGAATTATTAGTAATGCGATTTTGATAAATGAAAACTATTGCCCTCTTTCATTTAGAACTGTTGATTCGATTGACTATAAAAAAGCAATGCTTATTTTTTATGAGCAGAACAACATTTCGCCTTTCAAACAAATTTTTATTGAGCAATTTGAGTTTGCAGTTAACACTTATTTTTGAGGAGATTGGGGGAGGTTGAGGTTTAGATTGAGATATTCGGTTTCTACTATAACTATCAATTCTACTTCTGTTGCTATCTTCTTACTTTTTCTTGATAAAAAGTAAGCAAAAATCAAGGATCTTTCCAAGGAATTTTTTACTCCATTCCATTTCGTAAAACCGTACGTAAATACTTTCCTTCACGCTCTCTTTCGCGAAAAGGCGAAACGCGATTACGGAAAAATTTACAACTAATTCTGTGGAAAGACCGTTTTAATTTTACTTCGAAAATTAGTTATTTTGAGAGATTCGGTTTCTACTTTTTGTTCCATATTCGGTTCTTATTTAATGACTTGGTTTCTACTGGTTACTGCTTGTTGTCGTTTGTTCGTTGTAAGAATCGGTTTCTACTACTGGTTTTTTTCTGTTTGTTATCGTTTGTTCGTTGGAGGATTCCGTTTCTACTCTTACTTTTCCTTGATGAAGAGAAAATGCAATTTTCGAAGAAGAACAAATACTATTTGTGAAGTCTGAACGTTAGTGAAGGGATAGGTAGCGCCGGAAGTAAGCAAAAATCAAGGATCTTTCCAAGGAATTTTTTACTGCATTGCATTTCGTAAAACCGCAGGTAAATACTTTCCTTCACTTCCTTGCTCTATCGTTTAGTCTTCAAAAGCGATGCTTTTTCTTTCGCAGAAAAGGCGAAACGCGATTACGGAAAAATTTACAACTAATTCTGTGGAAAGACCGTTTTAATTTCACTTCGAGATTTATTTTAGTAGGGATTCGGTTTCTACTTTTGTTGAGATTAAGGATAAGGCTGAGGGTATGTTGATTTCTTTCTGAGATCGTTTGTTTGTTGAAGATTCGGTTTCTACTCTTACTTTTTGGTATTATTCGCAAGGGCTCATGAGATCGCTTCGCTAAGTTATCCTCAAAAAGTAAGCAAAAATTAATTTTGAAAAGTCCTAAGAATAGAATTATCTGAATAAATAATTAGTATAGCGCCTTTATAGTTCGAATCTACTTCTTGACCGTAAAGATTGACAATTTTAGAAATTGTTTTAACAACTTCTCTATTATCAATAGAAATTAAATCCGAGTAGCTGCAAACACCATCAAAATCAGTTTGCTTTAAGCGGTAATAATTAATTTCTTTTAAAAAATAATTGTCGATATAGGAATATGAATTAATTAATGAAGAAGATCCTGCCCCATTTACACTCTCAATAAATTCAAACACTTTTCCATCGACACTTCTTTCTAAGGTGAAAAAATCGTTATTTACTTCAGTCATTGTAATCCAACTTAACAAATTACTTCTACCATTTTTTTCTACCTGAAATGCTGTTAATTTAATAGGTAGTACAATAATATCAGGAGTAGAGGGAGTCCAAATTGAAAAAGCATCAATACCAGAAAGTGTTATTGTATTCGCTGTAGCATCAACCAATCCTCCTCTATCTGTCCAATTCGCTCCTCCATCAACAGATCTGAATAATTTTAAAGCCGTTTCAGTAATTCCGTTTAATTCACTATCAAAATAATTAAAAACCATTGTAGCACCTAACAAACTATTATTGGTTGGGCTAATAGAATAATAACGTTCTAATGAACCACTAGAACTTACACCGATTCCTGTTAATGAACTATGACCTCTCGTTACAATAGTAGAACCCATATTTACTGAAGAAGTTAACGAACAACCTAACCCACCAACATTCACAGCAGAAGGAGCATTTAAAATTGCAGTTCTTGTTATTGTCCCAGAGGTACCATAAATTTTATCAGTTGCACTTTCTCCAACTAAACTACCAGTAGTTGATAAATCGATATTATTTCCGTTTAAATTTAAATCCGAATTCGTACCCGACATCGACAAGGTACCTGTCACTAGCAGACTCCCAGTTAAGGAAATTAAACCTCCAGAATTGGAATTGGTGAAGTTTTTCAAGGAAGGAACTGTTGTACCTCCAATATTTTGAGCAGAAGCACCATTTAAATTAATTGTGCTAGAAGTTGTATATGAAAAAGTACCATTCGTTATCCAATTACCTCGCAAATTATGAGTCAATGACGCTCCAGCAGCAAAAGTTGCAGTTGAGTTAATTGTAAAATCATTTTGAATATCCAACGCTGTCGCAGCTGATTTAGTAGAATTATTTGTAAGCGTTAATAAACCATATCCAGGAGCAGCCACATCCACAATACTCTGTGCTGAAGTACCATTGTAAAGCACTTCGCTTGAAGCATCCAAAGTCATCGTTGTATAACTCGCTGGAAAAGTAGAACCAACAATTAATTTTGAATTGGCCTCTAGAATTAATGATCCTCCTCCTCCTGACCTGCTGAAAGTTTTTGACGTTAACTCAAGAGTACTTCCGTTTTTAACCGTTAAATTCCCTGGTACCGCAGTACTTCTCACTTGTACACCAAAACCATTCGAAGATGGAAAAGTGACGGTTGGCGTATTTACCCCTCCTATTTGGCAAGAAGCATATAAAGGAACTGTTGAAAGTCTATTTACAATTACACTTTGTGTCCCGATTCCATCCCAAATAAAACTACCAAAACAATTTGCATTAGGATTGTAATTTACACCAAAAGTCACATTTCCATAAAACTTGCAATTTCCAGCAGATTGCGCCGGAGCCGCCGCATTTCCACAAATCCCAACTTTAGAAGCAGTATTGGCGTTATTACCCAGTAAAGCATTTCCATTTACAATTAAATCTCCTGAACCAATTTTAACATAACAGGATGTACCCGTATTAACGCAAATTGAATTAATATTTAAAATTAAATCATCATTAACAGTCAATGTGCTTGATACCAGATCTAAGGAAGAAGCAATGCTTGTTGTTGCATTGTTTAACATATTTAACGTACCAATTGTTACCGATGCACTTAATGTAATCGTCACAGCAGTAGTTGTGTTGATAATTGCAATATCAGAAGCTCCTGGAACTGCATTTGGCAACCAATTTGCTGCCGTATTAAAATCTGTGCCAATCACACCACCTGAAACACCAGTACCATTCCAAATAATTCCAGATGAAGAATAGGTAATTACCACTTTACCTTTTGCTCCCGCTCCTCCCAATCGATCGGTATTATTAGCAGTTCTACCACCAGAACCGCCGGCACCTGCAACACCTCCAGCAATCCCTGCAGCACTAGTTGATCTTCCTAGAGAACCAGCACCACCACCAGCAACTGCAGCTCCTCCATTTATTCCAACTCCTGGATTCCCATTTACACTTGTTCCAGCACCTCCGCCACTTCCTCCACTATTTGCTAAAATAGCAGTAGCACCCGCGCCTCCATATGTACTTATCGTCCCATTTACATTTCCCGAAGAAACACTTGCTCCTCCATTTGAAACACTCGACGCACCAGACGCAATATCACCGCCATTACCACCAATAGCAAAAATTGTTGAAACTGAACCAAACCAAGAACTTCCACCATTTTTTACTAAAGTAGCACTTGCAACACCTCCAGCACCCACTGTAATGATATACGTGGTATTTGGAACAACTGGAATTGAAGCATTGTAAACATAACCTCCACCAGCACCGCCTCCCGCAGAAGCAATATTACCAGTAGCAGCGCCACCAGCGCCGCCCCCGCCCCAACACTCTACTATAATAGAAGTTACGTCAAAGGGACAAACCCAAGTAAAAGTACCCGCATTAGCGTATGTTCTAACCGTTTGAGAAATTGAACCAAAACTGATAAATAAAAATAAAACGTGAAAAAAAAACTTCATCACTCAGATAAATTTTAATTAATTAGCTTAAAATAATTTTAGTACGTAAAAATACTTACTTTTTTTTAAAAAAAATTATTAATAAGATAAAATTTTAATTAATTAGCTTAAAACAATGTGATTGCGCATAAACTACTTAGTTTTTTTTTAAAAAATTATGATAAAAAAATGTTTTCAATCTATTTAAAACAAAATTTGGTCAAAAAAAGACAAACTATTTTAAAAATAACAATACAAAAAAAGAAACTATTTATAGACGTTCTGATTGCAAAATAATAGTCGAACTGAGGTTAATAAATCCTGAATTTAAAATAAAATAAAAGCAAGTAATTAACTATTTCATAGAGGTGAGCGAGATGTTATGCAGGATTTGAAATCCCTAACAATCTCGACTTAACTACTTCTAGAACACTTTCCAGATTATGATAATTATGATAATTCGACGCGTATGAGTATATCCATTCTTCGGCATTTTTTACTAAACCAGCTTTTACAGGATTTTCGTGGATGTAATTGATTTTTTGGTAAACAAATTTTTCAGAAAAGAGCTCAATCGCGTGGCTACCGACCTTCCAAAACTTGTAACTTTTATGCTTTTTACTCTTTTCTGCTTCCTCTTCAAATATTTTTAACATCCAATCACGTCGGCTTTCAGGTTCATTTATAATTTGCTGCAATATCTTTTTAGAAGTAAACTTTTTGAAATCTCGCATGACATCCTCCAATTCGAAAGGAGCTTCCGTATTTGCCACCATATGAATGTGATTGCTCATAACCTGAGATCGACTGATATTTTGGGATTATTTTATTTTGAGGTGCTGGAGTTGTTACATTGATATTTTTCTTAGTTTAGGATACATCGGAAATAAATTTATACCTAATGGTATTTGAAGCATATTTATTATTAATGAATGTGTATTTTGTGATTGATTTGAAATTCAGAAATGTTAATTAATAGCCATTCATTTAAAATGCCTCCAGCTTTAGCTGGAGGTAATAAAAAAATCAAATGAATCGGCTTTAGCCAAAATA
>CAMDAO010000127.1 GCA_945888595.1 Chryseobacterium gleum
TTTTTCCCTTCTCAATTCTTCAATACAATCAGATATAATTCCCACCGATTCAGGATATTCACCTCGAATGTACACTACTCCATGATCGGCACCAGCAATATAACCGGCAATCATCATACCCATAAGTAAAGCGTGTGGACGATTTTCCATGATATAGCGATCGGAATATGCCCCGGGATCGCCTTCGTCGGCATTGCACACAATAAATTTTGAATCTGACTCTGCATTTCTGCAAGAATCCAACTTAAAGGCCATCGAAAATCCTGCTCCTCCTCTACCTCTCAATCCGGAATCTTTTAATTCCGATAAAAGTTCAACAGGAGGTTTTTGAATACAGGCATTGAAAATTTTATAATACTCTGTTATTGAACCATATTCAGCCGTTATAACTGGGTTTCCTAGGCTTCCAACTTTATATTTTTCGGCAGTTGAATACTTTCCTTTTTTTATTTCATCTAAAGAATGAATGTCATTTCCTGAATAATTATTTCCCCCCATATGAAAAGCACTATTTTCATGGCAGCGACCTAGACAGCACATTTCTCCAATTTCACTTGCTGCGAATTGCTTTTCTATTTGCGATTGAAGTTCAACTTGCGTGCCCGCGATCATGCAGGCGCTTCCGTTGCACACATATACTTTCTTTCCTTGATTTTCTGGTTTTAAAAAATCATAGAAAGAAACGGTGCCGTAAACAGTTGATTTACCAACCAAAAACTCTTCCCGAAGGCGCTCAAGATCGGCTGCTTTTGGAGTTCCATTTTCAGAAGCAGCAATTCCTAGCTCTTCAAACAAATTCTTGTTACTGGTTTTACGGCCCAGTAGATGACTTAAATTACTTGACATTGCTTTTAATTTTAACCTTTCCAGTTACCAATTGATCATTACCAACTGCTACCTGATGAGGATTTGAGTAAATAGTAAATTTCGAATTTCTGCAAAACGCCATGAGGGTAATTCCAGAATCTTGTGCGTTATCGATTGCTAAAGAAGAAGGTGCGGAAACCGCTGCTAGAAAAGGAATGCCAGCCGATTTGGCCTTGTTTACAATTTCATAGGAAATTCTCCCGCTAACGGTTATACATTTCGCCTTCGACAACAACTGATGATTGATTAAATAGCCTATTACTTTGTCCACCGCATTATGTCGCCCTATATCTTCTTGAATTACTAGCAGTTCTCCAGTAATAGTAAAAGCTCCGGCAGCATGCGTTCCTCCAGATTGCTGAAACTCTTTCTGTCCACGGCTTACCAATTCAAACATTTCAGGAATTAACGTTGGATTTAACACCTCCGAATTAACCACCGAAACGCATTCTAAATCATCCAAACTTGTTTTTCCACATATACCGCATGAAGAAGCGGAAATAACATTTCTAGTACCCGCAAAATCATGTAAAATTAACTCGGCAGGAATCTGAACATTCACCGATGTACTATTTCCTTCCGTATTTCTATTGGTAATTTCTACCAAAGGTGAATATTCCTGATCTCTAAAAATGTTTTCTGTAAACAAAAGACCAAGCGCTAAATCTATCTCATTACCAGGAGTTTGCATGGTAACTGTAAAAGGTATTTGATTCACAGAAATACTCAATGCAACTTCAACTGAAATAGCATCCTCTACATTGGAGGATGTTTTTCCATCAAAAAAAATACTATTATAAGTTTCTATCTTCATTAAGAAAGTCCAGTAATATTGCCATCATTATCTATATCCATTCCTTCAGACGCAGGTATTGCAGGCAAACCTGGCATTCTCATCATATCACCAACAATCGCAACAACGAAACCAGCACCATTGACTAATTCAAACTCACGAATATTTATTTCAAAATTAGTGGGTCTACCTACTTTTTTCTCATCATCAGAAAATGATTTTTGTGTTTTGGCCATGCAAATGGGAAATCCATTCACTCCTAATTTATCAAATTCTTTCAATTGTGATTTTGCTTTAGCTGAATACGTAACATCATCTGCACCATATATTTCAGTCGCAATCGTTTTAATTTTATCCTCTATTGATAAATTCCAATCATATAATTGATGATAATTATTTGTCTTGCTTTCAATCACATCAACGACAGCTTGCGCCAAATTCATGGTCCCATTTCCACCGTCACCCCAACCTTTCGAAACAACAGCCTTCACTCCTAAATCTGAACATTTATCGATAATATAATTTATCTCTTCCTCTGTATCAGTGAAAAAATTATTGATTGCAACCACTGCTGTTAGACCGAATTTCTTACAATTCTCAATGTGTTTTTCTAAATTCTCAAAGCCTTTTTTGATATATTCCATATTTGGAGTATTGTATTCTTCAGGTTTGGCTCCTCCATGATGACGAAGTGCTCTCACAGTAGCCACAATCACCAATGCTTTTGGTTTCAATCCTCCAACTGGGCATTTAATATCGAGGAATTTCTCTGCTCCAAGATCAGCTCCAAAACCAGCCTCGGTAACTACATATTCGCTCAAAGACATTCCCATTTTTGTAGCAATAATCGAATTCGTTCCCTGCGCAATATTAGCAAAAGGTCCACCATGAATAATTGCCGGATTTCCTTCTAATGTTTGCACTAAATTTGGTTTAATCGCATCTTTTAGAAGAATTGCCATCGCGCCCTCCGCTTTCAGTTCTCTAGCATACACAGGACGTTTATCAAAAGTATATCCAATAAAAATATTCCCTAAGCGTTGTTTTAAATCCGCAAAATCTTTTGCTAAACACAGAATCGCCATCACTTCAGAAGCAGCAGTAATGTTAAAACCTGTTTCTCGTGGAATTCCATTTGCGGTACCTCCAATACCAATGACCATCTGTCTTAAGGAACGATCATTCATATCCATTACCCTTTTCCAAACAATTGTGCGAGGATCGATATTTAAATTCCTTGTTTTACTTTGAATGTTGTTGTCAATTAATGCAGAAAGTAAATTATTTGCTTTTTCGATCGCAGAAAAATCGCCTGTAAAATGAAGATTAATATCCACCATTGGAATTACTTGAGAATAACCACCTCCAGCAGCTCCACCTTTCATACCAAAAACGGGGCCCAGAGAAGGTTCTCTTAAAACCACCATTGCTTTTTTACCAATTTTATTTAACCCATCTGTCAACCCAATAGAAACGGTCGTCTTCCCTTCTCCTGCAGGTGTTGGATTAATCGCACTTACAAGAATTAAATTACTAGTAGCCACTTTCCCTTCATCAATCAAACTTAAAGGTAACTTAGATTTGTATTTTCCATAGTATTCTAAATCATCCCTGTCAATTCCTATTTTATCCGCAATTGTGTTTATATGAAGAATTTCTGCCGATGTTGCAATTTCAAGATCCGTTAACGTTTTTGTATTCATGGTTAAAAAGTTATTATCTATTTTATTTGTGTGTTATGTAATGCCTAAAATACCTTTTTTTGGATATTTAGTCATTCTATTTTACGCGAAAGATGTTTAATTGTGAAGGCGCATCTCTATAACTATAAAATCTAAAAATTAAATATAAGAAAATAACTTGTACTAACGAGAATATTCTCTAAGAAAAATTTGGTAAATAACACCTTACACTGGAAAAAGAAAAATTTGAAAGTGCATATTTCCATTTGCAATATTCACTAGAAGTTGGAAAGAATTGCGAAATAAAACCTATTTTTGATCACTGCAATTCATCAGGAGCTGTATAAACATCTTTCTTTTAAAATGTGAAAAATTGATTTGAAGAAAGTCAAAAAAAGAATAATTTTGTGGCACCGGTAAGATTTATTGGCAAAAAAAATGGCATACATTAGTGTGAAAAATATATTTTTATGGAAGTTATTTCAACGAACTTATCTCAACCAACCACGATTATTTGGAATAAAAAAAAGGAAGAAACAGGGATTTATAAAATCCCAACTTCAGAGGGGATTTTTTTAACCAAACAATTCGTTGTATCTGATTATGTTGGTGATTTAAAAAACCACAGTGGAATTGATAAAGCATGTTATATTTTTTCTTCAAAACACTACTCTTATTGGGAAAATTTGCACCCAGAACTTGATTGGAATTGGGGAATATTTGGAGAAAACCTAACCATCTCAGAAATAGATGAATCATGCATTTATATTGGTGACATATATCAAATTGGCACTTCTATTGTGCAAGTGACTCAACCGCGTCAACCCTGCTACAAATTAGGAATCCGTTTCGGTACCCAACAAATTATCAAACAATTTATAGACTATGGATTCCCTGGTATTTATGTGAAAATTTTGGAAGAAGGACTCGTGAAGCCGGGCGATCAGATGGAACTTCTGACGCGTTGCGAAGATAGTATTTCAATTTGTGAAGCATTTCAACTTAATTATTCTGGAAATAATGCAAAATTAAGGCCGCTACTACTAAAAGCAATTAAAAATCCGTTTCTCGCACAAAGTTTTAAAAAACAAATAGAACGTTTTATTTGAAAAATAGATAGATTGTGATAGATAATCATCTATATTTGAGATATGTTATTCCGATTGAAATAATTACCGATGTATTTAAATAGCCCATTTTCAAAGCTGGATATTGCAACTGACTTCGATTTATTTTTCCATGAAATCTATATCGAATGGGAAAAATCGTGGATTAGAAAAAAGGAATACATCGGCACACATCTGTATCAAATCGAGGGGAACATAGAAGCCTGGCGCGCTGTTTATCTGACCAACGAAATTACTTTACTACTTTATACAGTAAACAATAAGAATGTTGGCTACATCGGTTTCAGTATTCGAGAGGATTCATTACTTAGTACTGAACTATTGATTAAAGAATCTGAAAGAGGTAAAAAAATGGGGGAAAGATTGGTAAAAGATTTTTTACAATTTATTACTGATCAAAAAATCACTTGTAATGAAATTGTTCTCGAAACAAATCAGTCGAATATATCCAATAAGATCTATTTAAATAACGGCTTTATTTTGCATAAAATCATTGAAAATGATAGGGAAAATGGCGAAAGTACCCATGTATATGTAAAAACACTCCATTCTTAAAATAAGAGGCAATTTACGGCCGTGTCTATTATTCGGCTAATTTATGATCAGTGTGTATTTCTGTGGAGCAAAAACAATATATTTCAAATCTACTGCTCTCATACAACCCTCAAACCTATTTCTGTTACGATTTCCTCACTTTTCCTTGATGAAAAGTAAGCAAAAATCAAGGATCTTTCCAAGGAATTTTTTACTTCATTCCATTTCGCAAAATCGTAGTAAATACTTTCCTTCACGCTATATTTCGCAAAAAGGCGAAACGCGATTACGGAAAAATTTACAACTAATTCTGTGGAAAGACCATTTCAACTTCACTTCGAAATTAAATTAATAAGTGACTCATTTTTTTTGATATTTTACAGCATTCTCCCCAACTATTGGCATAGATCCCTAATTACCTTTCGAGACACGTGTTAGAGAAAGATATAACCACCAAATTGCTAAAAAGAAGCTAACACCCACTACTTGATGAGCTGTACCCCAAAAGGCAGAAATTCTCCCTTCATCTAAAAGTACTGTCTTGATTCCTAAGGTTATTTGAAGTGCTAGTAAGCAGAAAATTAAAATCACATTTCCTTTTAAACGTAGAAAATCAGCAGGTATTTTTCTCAATTTAACTACTATATATATCAGTAAAACAGTGATAATCCATGGCAACAAACGATGTATAAAATGGATGGTCGTTACATTCTCTGAAAGATTACTAAGTCCTCCCTCGTGCCATAAATCATCAGGAATCATTTTTCCTGCCATATCAGGATATGTTGGATAAGCATAAGCTGCTTTTTTACCCGACATAAATCCACCGTAAACTAACTGCAGTACAATAATTCCCAGCGTATTTTTTAGTAAAAAATTCAACGGATGGTGTGTTTTCTTTTCTGTCGTGCCGGCTACCATTTTCACTTCATAAATCAACCAAAATAAATAGGAGATAAGCAATAATGCCATCAATAAATGAGCGGTTAATCGATAATGACTGACATCTGGTTGATCAACTAATCCACTGGCCACCATAAACCAACCCAAAGCACCTTGCAGTCCCCCTAAAATCAATACTAAAAACATTTTTCTATTTAAACCATTTGCCT
>CAMDAO010000128.1 GCA_945888595.1 Chryseobacterium gleum
CTAGAAGCCACATGAGTGCTTTTTTTTAATTTGAGAATCGATTTTACTTTTGCTGTAAACATTCAACAAATCTTTAATTTTTGATTAAATTTGCACTACAATTAGTAAAAAAATGAATGAAATATCAGTCACTATTATTGACAGAGAAGGTAAATCTCATGGTCTCATTGCTCCAACAGATATGAATATGAATATCATGGAAATTTGTAAATCATACGAGTTACCCGTTTTAGGAGAATGTGGAGGAATGGCTATGTGTGCAACTTGTCAATGTTATTTAGAATCCAATCATGTTTTAGCAGAACAAAATGATTCAGAATTAGACATGTTAGATCAGGCTTTTTTTGTCAAGCCAAATAGTCGATTAGGTTGCCAAATACAAATCACAGAAGAAATAGATGGGATTATTTTAAGATTAGCGCCTGAAGCTTAACTTAAATATTGTATCGGAATCTTGCAAACGGGAATTGGGTCCATTTTATGACGATTAGAACTATTTAAATGTCTATATATCTTTAATACTTCCGTTTCTCTTTCAGATAATTCAGATTCATTCTGGTCAAAATTCATAGCCCATTCTAATTCAGGATAAGTTGCCCCAATTTGATCCTCATCACTTCTCTCGTCCTCAAAAAGACCATCAGTAGGTTTCGCTACAATTATTGAATTAATAACACCTACATATTCAGCTAATTCAAACACTTGCGACTTTGTTAGATCAGCGATAGGACTAATATCAACTCCTCCATCACCATATTTTGTATAAAAACCGACACCAAAATCTTCCACTTTATTTCCAGTCCCAACGACTAAACAATTATTTGCTTGACCAACAGCATATAAAGTTAGCATTCGCAATCGAGCACGAGAATTAGCCATTGCCAGTTGATTAGAAACAACATACGAAGGAAAATCCTTCTCTACTTGCGCAAATGATTCCGTTAAATTAATTTCAATAGAATCCACAATAGGGAATCTTGTCTTTACATCCTTTATATGGTCATTGGCTCTTTGAAACTCTTTGGCAGTCTGACGAATTGGCATACTTACAAGTATTACTTTTTTATTCGTTTTAGCACATAGAAGAGACGTTAACGCTGAATCAATTCCGCCAGAAATACCAATTACAAAACCGGATAGTTTGGCTTTATCACAATAATCGGTTAGCCAATCAATAATATGTTCAGAAATCTTATTAGGATACAAATTACTTATTTTTAGAATAAAATTGAAACTTTCAACAGCAATTGATTTTGCTTTAAGGACAAAGGGGTATATACAGAAGGGTGCAATGCTGAGTCAAAAGTAGTGAAAACCGTCATGTTTTTTTCAGGATCTCCGACAATTGCATTTCCTCTACTAATATTAACAAACCCATAATAATATCCTAGTTCTGCAAGCAAGCAAGTTGACCCGGAAAAATTCCATTCAGCACCACCAGAAATCCCAACTGACCCTTTGTAAATAGATAAATCCCTTTTAGAAGAGGACATGTTATCATTGTTCATCTCAGCAGTCAAACTACCATCAAATGATTTTCCTTCATCAAAAATAGTAGATTTTAATAGAAAACTATTTCGAATACCAAATTTTCCAAAATATCTAATATAGCCAATATATTTTGTTCGGAACAACATCATGGTGGGAATAGTTAAATAAATAGGCTTTTCAGTTCTCTTATTCACCTGATACAATTTAGTTGACGCAGGAAGACTGGAATAAACACCATCACCATCCAAGTAGTTATTTTTTGTTAAAATCTGAGAATCATTATAATAATAGTATAATGGAGACACTCCTGACGCTTTGTATTTAAAAGACTCAAAATCAAACTCTAATCCTGAACTGACTCCTACTGTTGAAGAGATATTAAAATTATAATTAAAATTCATCCCAATTGTCAAATCAGTCCCTACTCCATTTTTTGAAATTAGTTTTGTGCCTGGCGTAATAAAATTTAATCCATAACCAAGTATTATGCCCGCTTGAAACTTTTTTTCAGCTGCTTCTTGAGCATGGCTAGAAAGAAGAACTCCTGCAAAAAAAACTAAAATTAAAATTTTTATCATCATATATTTTTTTTGTTTCTAGACTAAATCTTGTCAATCAATTCAGTTCGTTTGACTACTTTTGACTACGAAAATAAAGAATAAAAATGACTCTAAAAAACATTTTACAAATTGGGTTACTTTCCGCTTTGGTAGTATCTTGTGCAAGCGACCCTCTTCATGTAAAAATAGACAACATAACGATAAAAACGAAATTCATAAATTTAGACTCTGCTATCGTTAAATCTGCACCTACTGAATTGATCACTAATCATCATTTATTCCAAAAAAAAATAAAAGATATCTATTCTTATCAGCTTGGATACTGTCTTCAAATAGGTGAAATATCCGATACGGCTTTAACTAGAAGTATCTATCTGTTTACACATGACAATGGAATAATAAAACTTGAAAATCGTATTCAAGAAAAATTTAAAAATTTAGATCCTAAAAAGAAAGCTATAATAGATGGGTTAAAACATTTGAAATATCATTTTCCTTCAGGTAAAATTCCGGAAAACATAGTGTTTATGAATTCTCTTTTTCAATCAAATGCATTTTGCACAGAAAAAGAAATTGGAATTGGACTAGAAAGATATTTAGGTAAAGAAAATGATATTGTAAAAGAACTACCTGCTGAGCCCTTTTATGATTGGATAAAAGACGGTATGGAGGATCAATATTTGGAACGAGATGCCATTTGTGCTTGGATTATGACACATTATATTCCAGAAACCGACGGTACCTTGGCTGAAAACATCATAAAATGGGGTAAAATAACTTACCTTACAGAAGCAGCGTTCCCAACTTTTGAAAAAAACATTATTATTAGGTATACAAAAGAAGATTATGAATGGGCGGTTGAAAATGAGATTTCATTTTGGAAATACTTAGTGAATGAAAAAATGCTTTTCAAAAATAACGACTTAGACAAAGCAAATTTATTAAAGGAGGCGCCATTTACAATCGGATTACCTGAAAAGAGTCCGGATAGATTTGGTCAATTTTTGGGATGGCAAATGGTAAGGCATTACATGAAAAAAACTAAAATACCACTTGAAGAATTAATAAAAATTCCTTACAATAATATTTTACAAGAATACGAAATAGAAGAATAATTATGGAAGATAAAATTACAAAAACCTCTGAAATTTCAATTAAAATAGGTTTAAACGAGAATAATTTGCCCATTGGGATGAAATGGACTGCGAGTGAAGGCAATGTTGAAAATGCTGCTGCAAAAGCAATGCTTTTATCATTATGGGATTCGAATGAAAAAAATACGATGAAAATCGATTTATGGACAAACGATATGTCTGTAGATGAGATGAAACAATTTTTTCATCAAACTTTACTTTCTTTAGCAGATTCTTTTGAAAAAGCAACTGGCGAGCATAGTATTAGTGAAGATTTGAAAGATTACTGCTATCATTTTGCAACAAAAATGAAGATTATCTCAGAAGAATAACAACAGATGAAATGAGAGAAGGAATTCGAAAAATGTCCGTTTTATTAGATTCGGTTGTTCAATATGACTTAAAGATAGTTGAATCCATTAGAATGAATGAATGGGTAGGTAAAACCATCAAATTAACTTGGGATGGATCTATTTTTTGCACTTCATGTCAAAAGCAAACAAAAAAATCATTTGGAGAAGGCTTCTGTTATACCTGCTTTCTTACTGCTCCAGAAGCGACTGAATGTAATTTGAGGCCTGAATTATGTCGAGCACATCTAGGAGAAGGAAGAGATATTGATTGGGAAGAAAAAAATCACAATCAAAAACACATTGTTTATTTAGCTGCGTCAAACAAAGTAAAAGTGGGTGTGACTAGGATAACGCAAATCCCTACACGATGGATAGATCAAGGAGCATCATCTGCTATTCGACTAGCGGAAACACCAAATAGATATGAAGCTGGTATTCTTGAAGTGGCCTTAAAATCATTTTTTACAGATAAAACAAACTGGCAGAGAATGCTGAAAAATGAATTGGATGAAAGTATTGATTTACTGGAAGAAAAATGGACTTTATTCGATCAATTACCTTCTGATTTGACAAAATACTTTACAGAAGATGATGAAATTATTTCAATAAATTATCCAGTAATAGATTTTCCCGTTAAAGTTACAAGTTTATCTTTTGACTCTTCACCAACAATCGAAGGGAAATTAATAGGGATTAAAGGACAGTATTTAATTTTTGAAGGAGGACAAGTGCTCAATATTCGTAAACACACCGGTTATCGTATTTCATTCAATTAGAGAAAGAAGTTGGATTTATTTCCACTAAATGGAAGATTAAAATTACAATGGGAAAAGATAAAATAAGACGTTTTGCCGCCATCAAAGAATACAGCAATTTTTTTGAACCAATCATAGGAGAAGAATATTTTATGAAAGGGAAATGGAAGGAGGATTTTTTTAAAAATGATCATCCAATCGTACTTGAATTAGGATGTGGTAAAGGAGAATATACGATTGGGCTTGCAAAGCATTTTCCAAATAAAAACTTTATTGGATGTGATATAAAGGGGTCAAGAATGTATATAGGAGCGACGGAAGCACTTGTCAAGGAGATGAATAATGTTGCTTTTTTAAGAACGAAAATAGATTTCATCACTGATTGTTTCTCGAAAAATGAAGTAGATGAAATTTGGTTAACATTTTCAGATCCACAACCCAAAAAGCCTAACAAGAGATTAAGTTCTAAACCATTTATCAATCGATATTTACAGTTATTAAAACCAGGTGGAATTATACATTTAAAAACGGATAGTGATTTACTTTTTGAGTTTACTGAAGAAGAAATTAAAGACAAGTATGAATTATTAGAGCTTACTTGGGATTTATACAATGAGTTATCTGAAAATTTAGACGAAGTAACAAAGGACATATTTCATATAAAAACACATTACGAGCAATTATTTACGCAGAAAGGAAGTGTCATTAAATATTGTAAATTTAAGATCAATTGAATTAATACCAAATCTAACAGTAGAAATTGTACACACTATTTTTTTTATCAAACACTCTATTTTTTCGATTTTTGCCTGTCGGGTATCTATATTTTATGTCGGGTTCATTTTTTCAATTTATTCTTCAAATCCATTCGTTCGTGTAGGATTCTTGTAATTTCAATCGATTGATCTTCCAATACACGATAGAAAATTATATGCTTTGAGGTAAGTTTTCCCTTCAGATCTTGCTAAATTTCCGGATATACTTTGCCAATTTGTGGTTTCTTAGCGATTGTTGAACAGGCACTAATTATTAGTTTATAATATTTGTCCGCTTGGCTTTCATACCAAGTCTCAACAGTGTAATTCCAAATGTCAGATAAATCCTTAACAGCATTGTTTGTAAACTTCAACTTTGCCATTTATTTTCTTTTTGCTTTCATCATTTTTAAATGCTGTTCAGGATCAAAATCTTCGGCTAAACCACTATTTATACCTTCATCAATAGCATGACGCAAAGCAATAATTTTCTGTTCCTCTTCTTCAAGTAGTCTCAATCCAGCACGAACTACCTCACTTGCATTTTTGTACCGTCCTTCTCTTAAAACACTTTGAATAAATTGATCAAAATAACTACCCAAAGTAATTGATGTGTTTTTACTCATAACAACTAATTTTGGTAAATATACCAAATATTGGTATTATTTCAAAATATATTTTGGGAATTTTTCGGGTATGGGCAATCCCACATAACTATATTTTTTTCGATAAAATTCTAGTATACAAAAAAAACCGTTACAATTTAATGTAACGGGTTTTATAAAAGTGGCACTGTGACCGACCGCTGGCGGTTCGGCTTACTCTCCCATCCGCCAGCTGGCGGACACGCGCACCAGCAGATAGCAAATAATTAGTCAAAAAAAAACTCATTCCTTTTGAGAATGAGTTTTTATAAAAGTGGCACTGTGACCGACCACTGGCGGTTCGACTTACTCTCCCATCCGCCAGCTGGCGGACACGCGCACCATG
>CAMDAO010000129.1 GCA_945888595.1 Chryseobacterium gleum
AAAAAAGTAGGAATTCGTTTAAAATTATTATCTTAGCAAGGTAGATATACAGTAAAATTTAACATTTAAGTCACATTTATTAGCAACCGAACTTTTATTTACCAAACATTTTTTTTAGAAAAGAATAAAAGGTCTGCAAAAGATTGACGACCTCAGAATGAAACATCTTAAAAGAATGGAGTCCAGAGACCATTTTATTAAAAAAAAACGGGGCGCAACTGAAAAGCCTTACGAGTAAGAAAATTCAAAAAATAAATTATGGAAAATCAAGACAGAGGAATTGCCGAAGAAGTTAAAACGGAAGAATTTAGTTTTAAAAAGCATGCACTTAAAGCGATATTGGGATCGCTTTATTACATTTTTATTTATATTCCATTCATTTTACCAATTAAGATTTGGGGAAAAGCAGCAGCACGAATAAGTTTGGTATGGGATTCAAAATCTATATCTTATAATGAAAACAATTCAAAATACCCTATCTACTTATTCTATTTTAATTATTTAATCAATTTTGTATTTGATGCTTTTTCAGTTCTTATTTGGCCTATAGGGTTTATTTACTGTGTATATTCTTACATAGATAATATAAAGTATGCGGATTTTGTTCAAGATTTTATTATGGTTTTAGTACCTATTTATTTATCTGTAATTCTTATTCGCTTTGCTAAAGAAACATTGTTTTTTATGATTAACAATCTTGTTTCTTGGGTCTTGGAAGTGATTTCAAATATTGGTAAACTTATTAAAAACCTTTGGCTTTTGAATATTGTTGTCAAAAGAAAAGAGGATAGTAAAAAGCCAATGCAGAAAATAAACACAAGTGAGTTATAACTTTTTTATTAGCAAAAGTCATAAAATAATTAGTTGAATAAATTATTTTATGACTTTTGTTTTAGTTTTACACAAATTATTTACACATGAACAATCCTGGAAACATTATTCTTGATATTTACGAGCGCTATAATCCAGAAAAAATTTCTGAGGTTGCTGAGTTGCTTGAAAAATATGCAGGTCAAGAATATGACTTAATTGAAAATATTTTTAATAAGTATGATGTTTCAAAAGAAGAAAGATCTGTTTTCCTAAAATCGAGAGGAGAAGTTTCACTAGTTCAAAAAAGCATAATAAACCCTGCTGACTTTATTTTTCAAATATACGAGCGTTATAATCCAGAGAAACTTTCTACCGTTCCAGAGTTACTCGAAAAATATGTTGGTCAAGAAGAAGTTTTAATTGAAAATATTATTAATAAGTACTGTATTTCTTTAGAAGAAAAAGCTGAGTTACAAAATTCTGCGGAAAAAGTGTTTTTTAGAAATTCGTCACTTGAAAGTCAATCTTCAATTATTGAAAATGATACTATAATTAAAGATCCTGAAAAGGTCATTTTATCTATATATGAGCGCTACAACCCTAATAAAATTTCAGAAGTTAAAGAGTTACTTGATAAGTATTTTGGTCAAGAAGATGACTTAATTGAAAATATTTTTAATAAATATGATGTTTCAGAAGAAGAAAGATCTATGTTTCTACAATGTTCTGAACAAGTAATTATAGGTAAATCATCTTCTGAAGATGAACAGGTAAAAGTTGAAAATGAATTAAGAATAAAAAATCCTGCACAAGTTATTATTGATTTATATAACCGCTATAATCCTGAAAAGCTTTCATTGGTTACAGAATTACTTGAAAAATATGAAGGTCAAGAAGATGAATTAATTGAAAATATTTTTGATAAGTATGATGTTACAAAAGAAGAAAGGATTTTGTTTATTCAATCTGCTGAAAGTAAATTATTTAATAATAATATAAATCAAGAAGCTATTATTGGTGAGAAGGTCGTTGAACCTGAAATAATAAAAACACCTGAAATATTTTCAACACCCGAAAACGTTGTATCAACAGCTCCTGATCGAAGTGAATTTAATGGTACAAACCTAGGTGAAAATATTCTTCCAAAAATTGAAAATAAAAAAGGAAAAAGTAGATTTTTTTGGTTTGGAATAATGTTTTCAATTTTGACAATCATTGGATCAACTGCTTTTTTTATTCAATACAATGGGATAATTAACTTGTCATTTTTTAAAGAGTCTGTTTCATCGAAATCTAAAAAGAAGGTTCTCGCTATTAAGAAACATAAAAAAGTTGTTTCGATTGTTAAAAATAATGTATTAATTAAAAAAACCATAAAAGTCAATCACGAACCAGTTGAATTTACTCAAGATTTACCAGTCCAAAAAAGTGTAGAGCTAAAAAAAGCTGAGTATACTAACAATATGGTTAAAGAGCCTAAACAAGCTGTTAATTACAAGAAAAAGGATGAACTTAAGTCGATTTCAAATACAGAGTTGAATTTTTATATTATAGCTGGTTCATATAAATCAATTATGAAGGCAGAGGAAGCTGTAAATAAGTTAAAATTGAAACAATATATTGGAGCACAGATTGTTGATAAAAATGAAAGTGGGAACTTTAGAATTTGTTTCAAGGCTTATTCTTCTCGAGAGGAAGCAATGCTTGAACTAGATCCTATAAGACAAAATGAAAATCCTACCGCTTGGGTTTATTCTAAGAAATGATACTATTTTTTTTTAATATCTATTTAAAATAGTTCTTAAATGTACTTCTATATATTATTGAAGATCTTGGTAAGTTTTAATTCAAGTTTAGATCAGCAGAAAAAACAAAGATCAACTCTTTTGATCTTTGTTCAGTCTGATTCGTTGCTTTCAGGGTTAATAAGTAATAAAGTATTGATAGATCTTTGGTAGCTTAATCGGTCTTGATTAATTCCCATCTTAATTAATTCTTGATAAACGTATTTTGCCCTTTTTTTACTTAGTTTTAAATTGTCTGCACAGAAAAAATGACCTCTAACAAAAGCATAAAGTTTTTTGCTTAGGCAGAAATCAAGATGATAAAATTGCTGTAAAAGCATAACCTTCAGGGCAATTTTAAGGGTATCGAAGGCTGAATATTATAGTGCTTTGAATTTTAAATTAAGACCCACAACCCACACAATCAAAATGCGAATCCGTTGGTTTGGTTCCATTTAATTTCATTTCAATGTTGTGGATTTGATCCTTGATATCCATATCTTGAAACATGTCACCTGTTAATTTTTCTTGTAATTGAGACAATTGGTCTTTTAATTCGATTATATTTTCCATCTGCTTTCGTTTTTATAAATTTATTTCCTAATATCTGATTTATTTATCAATCCTGAGTATTTTTTTAGTATTTTTTTAGTATTTTTTTTAAACATATTTCATTTTTACGTAAATATTAATTAAAATAATTCGCAGTGGATGGTTTTTAAAAAGTAATTAATTCATTGTATGTTTCAATTTCACTTCTTATAATATGTTTAAAAGTTTGTTTATATATAGGTTTTTTCGATTCAATTTACATAAAAAAAATAGTGTATTTTTATATCGTTAATTTATGTCGTAATGATTTTATTTTTTTCGAATGAATGAAGCTCTGTTATTAAAGGTTGGGAAGGCATTGGATAATGATATTATTCTAAACATTCCTTTTATTTCTGATTATCACCTCGAAATTTTTAAAGATGTCGAAGGAAATGTTTTTATGACTGATTTAAATTCGCTTAATGGCACTTTTGTGAATGGCAATAGGTTAAAGAGTTTTGTGATGCTGGTTGAAAAAGATGAAGTTTTTTTAGGTAGTGGATTTAGATTTCAGTGGGAACAATTGATTTCAAACAAAGCGGGAAGTGTAGATACTTCATTTAAACAAAAAGAACCTAAAAAATATCAAGATACGTATTCAATTAAAGCATCAAAAACGATAGAAAATAAAGAGAAAAAGCCTTTTCTCCAAGAGCATTTAGATATATTTGTTATTTATGGACTCATTGTTGCTTTTTTCTTGTATTTTTATTTTAAGGTTAATTAATATGAGTTTTTCCCTCGTGTTCATTGCATGTAAATAAATACAAAATTCCCTTTTTAACTTTAACTTGTTATAAAAAAAAATAAGTCGAGTCTGCTCTTTATTAAATCATCCTTGATTATAAATAGAATTAGCTTCTTTTTGTACTTTGATTTCATTGCCATCGCTACTAAACATAGATTTCGGACTTTTTTGAATAATCTTGAGCCACTCTCTAAGGTGTTTATTCTTGCGTTATTAAATTCGGATTTCAAAACTATTTATTAGTCAAAGTTGTTTAAAATATACTAAATCGATATAGTTCTATTAAAATGTGTATTTAATGAATAAATATCAATAATTGATTTTTAAATAGCTAATAATGAGTTATATTTGTACCGAATTAAAATGAACTATAATGAAAAAGACAAGTTTTTACGTGTTGGTTTCTTTACTTTTGGGGACAAATCTAATGTCTCAAAATTTAACTATTAACGAAAATAAAATAGCATTAACAAAGCCTTCTAAAGTGATTAATGAAACTGAAAAACGAGGGGTTTCATCATCTGTTCATATTTTTGAATCAACAGATTTTCAAAAAGTAGATGACAGTTATGTACTAAAATTTGAAACTTCTTCAGGGTTCACAACATTTGGTATTGGTTGGAATTCTAGTGATAATTCATTACTTGCAGGAAAATTTAAAATTGCTTTCAAAACTGAAATAGCACCAAATAGATTCGAGTTTGGAGAAATTAAAACAGGTGAAGGAGAAGTAACCCCTAGCGAAAACACGACAGGTTTATACTGGTCAGAGCTGTTTTTTGGATATGATGAATCTACAAGAAAACAATTATTCATAATAATCACACCTCCCGCAGGTGTTACTATTGATAAAATCCAAGTTGATGTGATGGATTTAAGTAAAGAAATTGATCCTTCTCACGCAAAAAACATGGGGCAAAATAGTGAAAAATCAGTCGTATGCCCCGCAGTCCCTACAATTATTCAACGTGCTGATTGGTGTGGTTCATATACAGCTTGTACAAATGCGGCATATACTCCTACGGTTATTACTCCAACTCATACTGTTATTCATCATGGCGCTTCACCTGATACGTATACAGATGGGTACGCAGTGGTTCGGTCGTATTGGAATTATCATGTAAATACCCTAGGTTGGTCGGACATAGGGTATAATTATTTATTTGATAAATTTGGAAATGTCTTTTTAGGAAGAAAAAATGCAAATTATTTAATGCAAGATGTACGAGGGTCTCATGCAGGAAATTCAAATAGTTCTTCAATTGGGGTCAATTTTTTAGGAAATGGAGATGTAACTCTGCCGACAACAATTCAATTACAAAAAGTATATGGTTTTCTTGGTTGGTGGTATAATAGTAGAAATATTAATCCAACAAGTTCTGCGTCAATTATTTTACAAAGTGGTGGAACAGCTACTTTAACAAGAATTGTTGGGCACAAAGATGTTAATATAGGAGGGACGGCTTGTCCAGGAACTACAATTTATGGTTTATTAGGAACAATTAGAACAGAAGTTACTGCTGTAATAAATGCATGCACGACCATTTTACCAGTATCTAATTTACAGTCTCAAGTGGGAGCTTGCCCGACAAATCAAGTAGTGTTTTCATGGACTAATTCAGGATCTGGTTGGTACATTCAAGTTTCAAATTCATCAACTTTTTCAGCTCCATATATAAAATATGTTTCCAATTTAACAACTTTCACTGGACCAACTGGTTTTGTATTGCAGTCAGACGGAGTAAGTCCTTTAACTTTAAATGCGGGACAGACTTACTTTTGGAGAATTTGGGATAATACAAGTTTTGTTTCAGGTACTTCATTTTCTATGAATTCTGCTCCGTCTCAACCAAGTGCTATTTCTGGAACGGCATCTGTTTGTTCAGGAACGACGAACACGTACAGTATTTCACCAGTAACAAACGCAACTTCTTATACTTGGTCAACTCCAACTGGAAGCACTATTTCTTCCGGACAAAATACAACTTCGATTGTAGTATCATCTGGCACATCTAGTGGTTTGATTTCCGTAACAGCTTCAAATAGTTGTGGAACTAGTGCA
>CAMDAO010000130.1 GCA_945888595.1 Chryseobacterium gleum
ATAAAGGTCATTTCATTGTCCAAAGAAATTCCATTGGAGGCCGTAGAATTATCAATAATACTGCTTCTTGAAAACAATTCATTTTCATTCAAATAGTTAGACATGTTCAAATTTTCCAATGTGCCTGAACTAATATTCAGTTTTGGCTTTAGTTCAAACGACGTTAAAGAATCGATTTGTGAAAATAAATTGAAATTGATTTTATGCGCTTGACTTACATCAATATTGCTCGTAGAATCATCTGAGTAATAACTCGTATCTGAAGGTAATACATATTTTGAACGGCTGGCAGTAGAAGAATTTAACTGATAGTTACTATAGGTATAATTGAATCCAATTTTCGTTTGTTTTCGTGCACCTATTTTATCTGTGTAATATACACCAGTGCTGAAAGTCTTTGGCACACCTGCTGCTTTTACCGTATTATTTCCTCCCCATAACATTTGTCCATCCCCGTTCATGGAATTTCCTTGGTTATTATCCAGGCCAAATTTATTCATGTCAGCTCGACTCACATTCGTTCGAGGGGTGGTAGAACCCAAAGCAAAAACAGAAATTTTTTGACTTCCCTTGAATTTATTAAAGAGCAATTCCCCTTCGTGGAAGTTTTGAAAATCGCTCGCGGCAGAAAGCTTTCCAAAATAACCATTCTTGGCTGAATTCTTTAATCGTAAATCCATTACTTGAATCGTAGCGTCCTCGCCATCAGAAGCGACCTCGCTTTTCTTTTCATACACCTTCACAGATTCAACACCTTTAGCAGCTAAATTTTTGGTTGCAATCGTTGGGTCTGTGCCAAAAAACTCATCTCCATCCACTAATACTTGACTGATCGATTTTCCCTGGGAAGTAATTTTTCCATCCTTATCCACTTTCACACCTGGTAATTTTTTTAATAAATCTTCAACTACCGCATTGGGTGCAACTTTGAAAGAATCCGCGACATAAATAAGGGTGTCTCCTCGATAATAAATAGGATTTTTGTTAGCGAAAATAACCACCTCTTCCATTTCCGTTGACTTATTTGTCATTTTAATGGAAGAGATATTTATCTCATTATTGAATGCATTTCCTAAGATATAGTAGGTTTTATTATCGAAACGAGGATGCGCAATAATCAACGAAAATGTATCTGCTGGAAAATCTTTTAAGATAAACGCACCATTTTCATTGGTTCGGTCAAAAGCTAAAAGAAGTGAATCTTTCACTCTCACCACCATTGCTACTGCTTGATATAAAGGTTTCGCTCCAGTTGAATCATAGACAGTACCGGTAATTTTCATGTTCTGAGAATTCCCTAGGAATGGAAATAATAGAAAAATTGATAAAATAAAAGAGAGGAAAATTTTATTCATATGTTATCTGTGCCATAGTTTGGTACAAGTTTAAGAATACCTTTCGAAATAGTGGCATTTAAACTGATTATCGGTTAAATTTCAATTATAGATGGTTGAAAAATTAAACTTTCGATTAGTACTTTCGCGGAACAACAAATGATTAATTTCTAAAAGTTTCCAAATTTATTCGGCAATTGACAACAGAATTTGGTATTCAAATCCGCTTGGCTCTAGCATTTTCTGAAATTCTATATTTAATTTTTTACCGAGATATTTTTCTTGATCTTTTTGTAGTTTTCTGGTTAAAGTTGTATGATATTGCAATAGCATTGTTGATATATAGCCATTTTCTTTTGATTCACCGACAGAAAGATACGTATCGCCTCGCGCTGTAATAAATCCTTGAAAGTTAGTTTGAAAACTGCCTTCTTGATTGATCGCATCCATCGCACGTTGAATTGAACAATCATACGGCGCAATAAATTCAAAGTTTTGCGCTTCTACTTCTTCTTCAAATTGTGCTTGTCTTATTTTTGTCTGCACCACTTTCTTCTTTTGATCATAAAAAGAAATACGTTCAACAAAAGTTGATTTATTAGCTTTTTTTACTTCGTATCGTTCTTTTGTAGCATATTTTTTTCCTCCATTTATATAAAAAATGTGAGTTCCATATTCCCCTGTAGATCCATCAGAATATTTTTCTTCAATCTTTACAATATCTTCCGACTTATTTAAGTAGGCATTGACTTCTAATGTTGACTGATCCTCCTTTGTAAAATATAAGCTATTCATCACTTTTAACTGATCATTTAAATCAGTTTCAGCCATGAGCTTTTCAATTTTACTTTCAAATCGTTCTTTATTTAATGATGGGTCTGAAATTTCAGAATCCACTTCTTTTTTAGAATTATCGGATGACGTACAATTCACCAATAAAATTAAAATAAAACTGAAATAAAATATTTTTGACATATGCTTGTTTACTACTATAATTATTTGGTACGCAAAAGTAACAAGTATTTTTAAATGGTCCCTTTATTTATTGGCCAAATACCAACAATAGCCGATTTATTCCATGTGTTGTCAATCGAAAATCCGCTAAAATAAAACTGTAAAATAACCGTTTTTAGACGAAGGAATCAATTTAGAAATTGTCACATTTGTAATAAATCTTCCTTTTTTGGCCAGTTCGGAAAATCTCTTCTGCATATTTCCATAACCTGCCCATACGCATAAGGAAATCGTTTGTCTGCGGTCAAATTGGTTTTAAACTATTTCGTAAAATAAGTTAATAAAAGATTTATTTACGTATTTCTATGCTTTTTCAATTAAAAATGCCTATCTTTGTAGCGCACTTACAGTAAGCGATTACTATAATTGAATAGAGTGTGGGGTGGAGCAGTTGGTAGCTCGTCGGGCTCATAACCCGAAGGTCGCAGGTTCGAGTCCGGCCCCCGCTACAAAGCCATAAGGCACAGTGATTAAAGGAATTCAGAAATGAGTTCCTTTTTTTTGTTATAAAAAGTGAAATTTAATGTTTGTCACCTACGTATTGTATTCTGAAAAATTTGACAAGATTTATATTGGCTATACTGCAGATTTAGTCAATCGATTCAATTCTCATAATTATTTCTCATCAAAAGGTTTTACATCTAACTTTCGCCCTTGGATCGTTATATATGTTGAGTTCCATCAAACCAAATCTACAGCTATGATAAGGGAGAAGCAATTAAAAACTTTTAGAGGACGAGAATTTTGTAGAGCGCAAATAAATCAGTTCAAAAAACAGTAACTCTTTGCGTTCATATCCGCCAGCTGGCGGACGCAGGTTCGAGTCCGGCCCCCGCCACAAAGCCATAAGGCAAAAGCCGAGTTTTACTAGGCTTTTTTATGCCCTAAAAAGTATGAATTCGTATTGTTGTGTGGAGTAAAAAATAATTTTTTTGAACTTCATTAAAATCATTTTCCAACAGACTTACCATTAAATCGGGATTACTTGTTCAATTAAAATTCTAAATGCCTCAAATCTTGTAACGTGGTAATCCAATTTCTTTTTCACTTGGATATGGTGCTCTATGTGTTGTGCTTGTGTCACTTTTTAATAAATTTTGAGTATCCAATTTACTGTCCTTTTGATCATAATAGCGCGGATCTGGTATAAATGGAAGTTTTGCCATTTTTGTAATAACAATGGAGGGGAAACTGAAATCTACATCTACCTTTCCCAATAATAAATAACAACCACCCCCTTGAAAAGGACTTTGGCGCAATGAGTCAGGCCAATGAGTGGTGTCGAAGTAATTACCTTCGGGGTCAATCCAAGTACCAAAGTGCATCATTCCTGTTTTGATAGGAACATCTTTGCGGCTGATTAGGTACCCAACCATTTTCACAATTTTTTTATCATAACTCTCTAACTCATTTATTTTAATAGATCCTCGAAATTTCGTCTTAAGTAAATCAAATGGAGTACAAGAAATAGGAAAGCCGATCAATTCTATTTCATCAAAAGCATCTTCGAAAAAAGAGCGTTCCAACTTCGGTAAGGTATACTCAATGAGCGGTTCTTGAATCAATAATTCATTTCTATTTTCAGGATTGAAATTCATTAATAACATGCGCGCAATCAGAATCAGTTCATTTTTTGTTTTATGTGTAAATCGAAAAGCTCCGATGAAAATGAGAACTTGTAAATTTTCAATTCCTATGGGAACTCTATTAATAAAATCTTCTAATGAAGTGTACTCGCCACTTTCTTTACGCTCTTTTACAATTTGTTTCGCTATTTTTTCTTCCAAATTTTGTAAATGTCGAAATCCCAAAAAAACTTTTTTTCCATACAATGTGGTGACGTATTCACTTTTGTTAACACAAGAATTTAGCACCACTGCTCCAGCCATTTTCGCTTCATGAATGTAGACCTCTGTTCTGTAAAATCCACCTTCATTTACAATAACAGCCACCATAAATTCAATCGGATAATAGGCTTTCAAGTAGAGGCTTTGGTAACTTTCTACAGCGTATGAAGCGGAATGCGCTTTACAAAATGAATATCCTGCAAATGATTCGATTTGTCGGTAAACTTCTTGTGCTAGCTGATCGGAAAAGCCTTTCAATTTGCAATTCTCAAAGTAACTCGATTTAACACCTTCCAATTCTTTTTTCGAACGTGTTTTACCGCTCATGGCACGTCGTAAAATATCGGCTTTTGCTAGGTCAATTCCCGCAAAATGATGCGCAATTTTTATCACGTCTTCTTGGTAAACCATTACACCATAGGTTTCTCCCAAATACTCTTCAAAAACAGGATGAAAATACTCATATTTATCAGGATTATTATGTCTAAAAACATATTCTCGCATCATGCCACTTTGCGCCACTCCTGGTCGTATTATTGAGGAGGCTGCCACCAAAACTTTGTACGACTCACAGTTCAATTTCCGAAGTAATCCACGCATGGCAGGACTTTCAATATAAAAACAGCCAATTGTTTTTCCCGCTTTTAAATACTCATTCGACCGTTTTTCATCTTTACTTAAACGAACGTCTCGAATGTCCACTTTTAGGCCTCTATTTTTTTCTATTAAACGTACACTTTCATTAATATGCCCAATTCCTCTCTGACTCAAAATATCAAATTTTTCAAAACCAATCGCTTCTGCAACATGCATATTTATTTGTGCTGTTGGAAATCCTTTCGGGGGCATTTCAAGTACCATAAAATTGGTGATTGACTCTTCTGAAATGAGGATCCCGCAGGAATGCATACTTCTTTGATTGGGATATTTTTCTAACATTAACCCGTATTCGTGTACTAATTTTACGACCTTATTTTTATCGTGTGAAGACTTTGAAGATCTTGTTAAAACGTCTAATTCTTCCTTTGGCAAACCAAACACCTTACCGAGTTCTCGAATGATTGAACGGTATTTAAACTCGACTGTTGTTCCCGTAAATGCAACATGATTCGCGCCATAACGAGTGAAAATATATTCCAAAATAGTATCTCTATCGGTCCAACTCCAATCGATATCGAAATCGGGAGGACTCGATCTATCGGGGTTTAAAAAACGTTCAAAATAGAGATCCAATTCAATAGGGCAAATATTTGTAATGCCTAAACAATAACTGACAATACTGTTCGCTCCGCTTCCTCTTCCAATGTGTAAAAAACCTTTTCTACAGCTGAATTGAATAATATCCCAAGTAATTAAAAAATAAGCGGCAAATTTTAAATTATCTATTACAGCTAATTCCTTTTCAATTCTTTTTTGAGCAGCCAAATTATTTCCCCCATATCTTTTGGTTAAACCTTCGTACGATAGCTTTCGTAGTAGTTCTCTATCCTGTTGCTCATTTTCAGTAAAATACTTTTTATTCCTTGAAATTTTGAAATCAAAATCAAACGTACAAGCATCAAAAATGGCTTTCGTATTTTCTAGTAGGGGAGGAAAATTTTTGTACGATTCAACACTTTCTTCCTGCGTCACCATTTTTTCATTTTCATCGCAAAAATCGTTCTTTTTGAGCATAGTGAGAAGAATATTCAAATCAACAGCTCTAAGTA
>CAMDAO010000131.1 GCA_945888595.1 Chryseobacterium gleum
GTAACCGGGCAAAACATGCCGCTTCTTGCCATGGGGGGGTCAGCTTTAATTATGACCTGTGTGGCGCTTGGTTTAGTGCAAAGTATCGCAAATAAGCAAAATAAAGGAAAGGAGGAAAACGCTGGAGATCAAAAAGAAAAAAGTGAAAACGATTTTGAAAAATACGAAATGACCTAGTGAAGCTTCAAAAAAGGGCTTTATGAAAAGAAAAAAATATGACAAGTAAAATAGAACGTGTAATAATATCAGGAGGTGGAACAGGAGGACATATTTTCCCTGCTATCGCAATAGCTGATGAAATTAAAAGACGTAATCCACAAGTGGATATATTATTTGTTGGCGCCAATGGGAAAATGGAAATGGAAAAAGTGCCAGAATCAGGCTATAAAATTATAGGATTAAATATCGCAGGATTTCAGAGAAGACTTACTTTTTCTAATTTTTTATTACCTTTTAAAATAATAGGAAGTCTTTTGAATGCGTATCTACTTATTAAAAAGTTTAATCCGCAAGTGGTAATCGGTGTGGGTGGATATGCTTCGGGCCCAACATTGCAAGCGGCTAATTTTTTAAAAATCCCTACTTTAATTCAAGAGCAAAATTCTTTTCCAGGTAAAACAAATAAAATCTTATCCAAAAAAGTAAAAACAATTTGTACCGCGTATGATGGTTTAGAGCGCTTTTTTCCAGGAGATAAAATTGTAGTAACAGGAAATCCAGTTCGATCAGCAATGGTGGATATAGAGGGGAAAACGAAGGAAGCATTTGAGTTTTATGAGTTAGATCCTAGTAAGAAAACGATATTGATTATAGGCGGAAGTTTGGGAGCGCGAACCTTAAATGAAAGCGCGAAAGAGCATATCAAAACACTCCAAGATAACGATGTTCAATTATTGTGGCAATGTGGTAAAAGCTATTTTCAAGCGTTAACAGCAGAATTTGCAACTACTGATTTGAAAGGAATTAAAATGGTTCAGTTTATCACGAGAATGGACTTAGCATATGCATTGGCAGATGTTATTATTTCTCGAGCTGGCGCAATTTCGGTTTCAGAACTATGTTTGGTAAAAAAGCCCGTTATTTTAGTTCCGTCGCCAAATGTGTCAGAAGATCATCAAACGAAAAATGCGATGGCATTGGTCACTAAAAATGCTGCAGTATTAGTGAAAGATAGAGAGGCACGAGAGAAATTGATTCCAACCGCAATTCAAATTATTAATTCGAGCGAAGAGCAAAATAAGTTGATCGAAGAGATTACCAAGTTAGGAAAACCAATGGCTACCTTTTCAATAGTAGATGAAATAGAAAAAATAGTTTAAAAAATGGAAGGTATATAAGTTTTTAACTCATTTCTTATATTCCTTATATGGTTCAAAAAAGTACACACAATGGATTTAAAAAACATACAACTTACAACATTCAAGCGAGCCTATTTTTTGGGAGTCGGAGGAATTGGTATGTCTGCACTAGCGCGCTATTTTATTTCATTGGGATGGGAAGTTTCAGGTTATGATAAAACAGAAACACCGCTGACAATTTCCTTACAAGAAGAAGGTGTTACGATTCATTTTGATGATTTGGGAGAGAATATCCCTGCTCAATTTAAGGATATTGAATTAACTTTAATTATTTATACTCCAGCAATACCAAAAAATAATGGTGAATTAATTTACTTTCAAAACAATAACTTTCAACTCCTGAAAAGAGCTCAGGTTTTAGGGTTATTAACGCATAATTCTAAAGGTTTAGGAGTCGCTGGAACACATGGTAAAACAACTACGAGTACCTTATTAGCTCATATTTTAAATGTATCACACGTTAAATGCAATGCTTTTTTAGGGGGAATTTCAAGTAATTTTAATTCCAATTTACTTACTTCTTCAACTTCAGAATATACGGTGATAGAAGCGGATGAATTTGACCGTTCTTTTTTACAGTTGTCGCCTTTTGCTTCTATTATAACCTCAACAGATGCTGATCATTTGGATATTTATGGCGATGCTTCTCTTCTGCTTCAAGGATTTCAAGAGTATGCTAACTTAATTCATCCTGAAGGCTATTTGATTTTAAGAAATGGACTAAACTTGACTTCAGAAGCGCAAATTACTACGTATGCTGTGAACGAACCAACGGCAAATTATTCAGCGCATCATTTACGTTTTAAGAATGGTACTTTTTTCTTTGATGTTACCTTTCCTTTTGGAGAATGGAAAGATGTAGAATTTGGACTTCCTGGCATTCATAATGCTGAAAATGCGGTCGCTTGCATTGCTTTATGTCAAAAATTAGGGCTAGAAGAACAAGAAATCCGATTTGGATTAAAAACGTTTCAGGGTGTAAAGCGCAGATTTGAATTTCAAGTGAGGACAAGTAAAATAGTCTACATTGATGATTATGCGCATCATCCTACAGAAATAAACGCCTTAATCTCATCTGTGAGAATGATGTACCCTGCCAAGCGGATTATCGGCCTTTTTCAGCCACATTTATTTTCACGAACACGCGACTTCTTTGAAGGATTTGTCGCTGAATTATCAAAGTTAGATGAGGTCATTTTACTGCCAATTTATCCAGCACGTGAAGAACCGCTTGCTGGAGTCACAAGCGATGTGCTGCTAGAGAATATTACTTGTGAAAAAAAACAAATACTAACGCATCAACAAGCATTACTGTATTTACAAGAAATTACGGAGGGTGTTATTCTGACTATTGGCGCTGGAGATATTGATAAAATTGTAAAACCATTAACGCAAGCATTAAATGAACATGAAGAAATCGGTTAAGATAACAGTATGGTCAATGTTTGCTGTAAGTCTCATTATTTTAATGATGATGGTGAAAGCGGCGCAGGAAAAAACTGTTCTCACAAGACCGCACATCGTTATTCATGTAAATGGTGAAAATGCCTTTTTGACCGAAGATGAATTATATACTAGATTGGAGCGAAAAGGCTTGATTTATGAAGGGCAGAAATACAAGGGGTTAAAAGTAAATGCAACTGAAAAATACCTTCTCTCCATGAGTGAAGTGAAAAAAGCAAAGGTTTTTACAAATATTGGCCCAACATGGACAATTGAAGTTGAAATAAGAAAACCGATTGCTCGAATTTTTAATAAATATGGAGAAAGTTTTTATTTGGAGGAAGGAGGCTGTACTATGGCTCTATCAAGCTTGTATACCGCTAGAATTGTGGTAGTTACAGGGGATGTGCCAGACCGCTTAAATGCAAGATCTGCCTCAATAATTATTAACAATGAAACCTTGAAAACTAATCGAAAATTAGACGATTTATATCGGATTTCTCATTATGTTTGTAACGATACGTTATTGCAAGCGCAGATAGGTCAAATTCATTGTAAAACCAATGGCGATTATATACTAATACCGCAGGTTGGAGCACAGATTATTAATTTTGGAACAGCACGCACAAACCAAGATGTAATTGATAAATTTTTGAAGTTAAAAGTTTTTTACAAGGAAGCGATGCCTTACGAAGGGTGGAATACATATGACGAAATCAGTTTGAAATACGACAAACAAATTGTTTGTAAGAAAAAGGAATAATATGGCTAAAGTAATTGTTGGACTCGATATTGGAACTACGAAGATTGCCTGTTTTGTTGGCAGAAAAAATGAACATGGCAAAATAGAGATTTTATCTATGGGGACGAGTGAGTCTCTTGGTGTAAAACGCGGGATGGTTTCAAATATTCATCAAACGGTGCAGTCTATTCAAGCTGCTGTTGAAGAAGCGCAGCAAAGGGTAGAGGGTGAGCTCACGATTCGAGTAGTGAATGTTGGTATCGCAGGGCAGCATATTAAAAGTATACAAACAAGAGGCATACATACACGAAATCAAACGGAAGATGAGATTTCTCAAAAAGATATAGATGCCTTAATTGAGGATATGTATAAAACGGTTATGAACTCAGGAGAGGCAATTATTACTGTTTTACCTCAAGAATATATCGTAGATAACGAGCAAGGCATAAAAGATCCTATTGGCATGGCAGGTGTTCGTTTAGAGGCTAATTTTCATATAATTACTGGAAATCTTGCGGCTTCAACGAATATCCATAAATGTGTGGAAAGAGCAGGGTTAGAAGTTCAGCATATTATTTTGGAGCCAATAGCTTCTGGTGATGCAGTTTTATCGGATGAAGAAAAAGAGGCAGGTGTGGTATTAGTGGATATAGGCGGCGGTACAACAGACATTGCTATTTTCCATGAAGGAATTATTCGTCACACAGCAGTGATTCCGTTCGGTGGAAATATTATTACAGAAGATATTAAAGAAGGTTGTACAATAATGCCCCGTCAAGCAGAAATGTTGAAGATGAAATTCGGTTCTGCTCTTGCAAGTGAAAGTCTTGACAATGAAATCGTTTGTATTCCAGGATTGAAAGGTCATCTTGCTAAAGAGATTTCTGTTCGAAATTTGGCATCGATCATTCAAGCTAGAATGGAAGAAATTATTGAGTTAGTGTATTATGAAATCCAAAATTCAGGGTACGAGAAAAAATTGATTGGAGGAATTGTTATCACTGGCGGTGGTTCTCAATTGAAACATATTACTCAATTATTTGAATACATTACAGCAATGGACACAAGAATAGGGTATCCGACAGAACATTTAGCAAACAATAATCATATAGAAAATTTGACAAGTCCAATGTATTCAACTGGGATTGGACTTGTATTAAAAGGCTTTGAAAACATGTCTCAAATAGACATGCCCACTTCAACGTCTAGTGCAATAGAAGTGAAAGGTCATTCGCAAAAAAACCGAGGTTCTTTTTTCGAATCAATAATTTCGAAAGGGAAAGATTGGTTTGCAGAAGAAAAGTAATTAACAGAAACTAAAATTAAGAAAAATGCCATTAGAATTTGATTTACCAAAAGAAACAACGTCAATTATTAAAGTGATTGGGGTTGGTGGAGGTGGAAGCAACGCAGTGAACCACATGTTCAATCAAGGAATTGTTGGGGTGGACTTCATTGTTTGTAACACTGATAGACAGGCTTTGGACGTATCTCCAGTTCCTTTGAAAATACAATTAGGAGCTTCTCTTACAGATGGTTGTGGAGCTGGTTCAATTCCTGAAATTGGAAAAAATTCTGCGATTGAAAATATTGAAGAAATTCGATCAATTTTAAGTAATGGAACTAAAATGGTTTTTGTTACTGCTGGCATGGGAGGTGGAACTGGAACGGGTGCTGCACCAATTGTTGCGCAAATAGCGAAGGAAATGGGGATTCTAACTGTTGGAATCGTTACTGTTCCTTTCGGTTTTGAAGGACGTAAACGTCGCCAGCAAGCGGAAGAAGGTTTAGATGAGATGCGTAAAAATGTGGACACTTTGTTGGTTATCAATAATGAACGTTTAAGAGAAATAAGCGGTAACCTTTCAATTGGTAATGCTTTTTCTCAAGCTGATGATGTTTTAGCGATGGCAGCAAAAGGAATTGCTGAAGTTATTTCTGTTACAGGAAACATTAACGTTGATTTCAATGACGTAAATACAGTAATGAAAAATAGCGGTGTTGCCATTATGGGAAGCGCAAGAGCAGAAGGTGAAAATCGTGCAATTGAAGCTGTTCAGCATGCACTTTCTTCTCCTCTATTGAACGATAACGACATCAGCGGTGCTAAATATGTATTGTTAAATATTACATATGGTGCGCAAGAAGTATTAATGGATGAAATTACTGCTATCACTGACTTTATTCAAGATGAAGCGGGGTCTACTGCTGACGTAATTTGGGGTCATGGCTTCGATGGTACTTTAGGAGATAAATTAAGCGTTACTATTATAGCAACTGGATTTAATTCTGCACCAATAACTGGTTTTGAAAAGGAACCACA
>CAMDAO010000132.1 GCA_945888595.1 Chryseobacterium gleum
AAAATTGAATGCAGCAAATGCCCAAACACATATTGGAAAATGGACCTATACAGAGCCCCTTTCTAAGAAAATAAAAATTGAATTTGAATATTTATTTGAGTACGGATTATCCGGTCAAAATAAAGAGACAAGAAATGGGTTCAATGGAATGTACTCAACCATCAATCCGATGCTTTCTAATAATTTCAAAAATTTAAGACAGCAAAATAGATTTGGGTCAACATTGATTTACGAGTCTAGGAATCAAACGATATCAGCAGGTTTAAAAGTTCGAAATATTGATATATTGAATGAAAATATCACGAATGACACGACAATTCACCAAAATTTTTCAAATTATCTTCCCAAATTCACCTATTTGTATAAACCTAGTATTAGCCAAAGAATGAATGTAAATTATTCTACGAAATCTGCTCAACCAGCGATTAGTGATCTTCAAAATGTGCAAAATAATACAAATCCAAACAAAATTGTTTTAGGAAATCCAAATTTGAAACCTACTTATGAGCATTCTCTCGCTATTAATTTCAACAGTTGGCAAGCACTTTCAGGTCGATATATTTGGGCGGGTATTAATTCAACATTGACTAATAATGCTTTTGCGTCTAAAACGGAATATGATGCTTTTGGCAGAACAGTGTCACAGACAGAAAATGTAAACGGAAATATTTTTTCATCCGTAAATGCAAGTGCTGGATTTCCTTTTTTCAACAAGAAATTTGAAATTTCTCCGGGATTGAATGCTAGTTATTCTAAATATTCCAATCTTGTTAAATATGCGGAAGTGGTAGATTTTATTAAAAACACCACGATTACGCAAGCCGTAACAGGAGAATTAAATTTTGAGGTTAATTTTGATTCCATTCAAATGAATTTTGGCGGGAAATATACGTTTAACAGTCCTACAAACTCTATTAGTTCTATCGCAAACAATTCCTACACAAATCAAGTTTACAGCGCCGATCTTGTTTGGACCATTGCAGGGAATATGAAATTATCTACCGATGTAACATATACAATAAATAGTCAAAGAGCCAATGGATACAATATCAATTACTTTGTTTGGAACGCATCGTTCAGTAAAGCTTTTTTGAAAACGGAGAATTTAATTGTTTCGCTTTCTGGCAATGATATCTTAAACCAAAATATTTCAGCCGCTCGGGTTATTAATGGCAACATTACGACAGATAATAGAACTAAAATCATTTCTCGTTATTTTTTATTGAAACTGGTCTATAAGTTTAATAATAATAAAATTAAGGAAGAAGATGCAAAACATGGTTGGCATTAACAATTAAAACTAGAAAAATGAAAATATATTTTGCGATAATAAGCCTATTCATAGGACCTTACATTTTTGGACAAATAACAGCGGGGAAGATAGTATTTGAACGGAAAACAAATTTAGAGAAAAAATTCACGGACGCGAGAATGAAAAAAATGCTGGGCGAGGAAAATAAGACAAGGGTTGAATCATTCGAATTATATTTTAATGATACGTGCTCGATTTTCAAACCAATAATAAGCGATGAAGCAGATCCATTCAGCTGGACTACGAATAAAAACACCGTTTTTCAAAATTTTAACACACAAGAAAAGGTCATCGTACTCAGTATGTGGGGACAACAAATTAATGTCAAAGATCAAAATTATCGAAGAGATTGGAAAATTACAGATAGTAAACGAAACATTGCTGGCTATGACTGTTACAAAGCAATTTGGCAAAAAAATGACAGTACTAGACTGTATGCGTGGTATTCTCTCGAGATAATTCCTTCTGTTGGTCCCGAAGGTTTTGACGGTTTACCAGGAGCTATTTTAGGCTTGGCGACAGAAGATGGAGGGATTATTTATTTTGCAAAGTCGGTTCAAATTTCTAAACCTATTCCTTCTATCTTTCAGATTGATTTGAAAAGAAAAGACGTTTATACGATGTCAGAGCTAAAAGAAAAGATTGATAAAGAATATGGAAATACTCCCATGGGAAAACGAATGTTTGTAGATTTATTTCGTTGGTTGTAATTTACACCGTTACTAAAGCAGGTTATATTTTTAGAGCATAAAAAAACCTGTAAAGAAATTCTCTACAGGTTTCAAAATGATAATTATTTCTTAAGCATTTTCAGCTACAACTGAAGTAATTTCTGGAATATGTTGTTTTAATAACATTTCGATACCACCTTTTAATGTGGCAGTAGAGGAGGGACAACCTGCACAAGCTCCTTTTAAAAGAACAGTTACAACACCATCTTCATAACTTCTAAAATCGATAGCGCCACCGTCACCTTCAACAGCTGGACGAATATATTCGTCTAATAAATCAATAATTGCCTCATCAAATTCTGAAGGAGAATACACTTTTTTTGGAGCTTCTTCTTTTTGTTCAACAGCTTTTGGTTCAGGCATGCGAATAAGCACATCTTTTCCTTCTGTCAACCATGCTTTTAAAAACTCACGTAATTCCATTAGAACGAAATCCCATGAAATGGCTTCGGTTTTAGTTATCGTGACGAAATTGGCACTAATAAAAACTCCTTTCACGAAAGGGAAATTAAAGAGTTCTTCAGCTAAGGGAGAATATCCTTTTGCTTCGGATTTTGAAAAGAAATTCACGGTAGTATCAATCAAAATGTGCTTATTAGCAACAAACTTCATGCTAGCAGGATTGGGAGTCATCTCTGCGTATATAGTAACCGGAACGTTCATGTTTTTAGTTTTTACAAAATTAAGAATTCGATTGGACTAAATCCTTTTATTTTAAATTATAATCCAAAAAAATGACAAGCATAATTTTTGAAAATCACATTAATTAATCATGTCAAATCCTGTAAACTTTCGTAAAGCTTCAGGAATCACAACGCCTTCGGGAGTTTGGTGATTTTCCAACAAGGAAGCTACAATTCTTGGAAGAGCCAAAGCGCTGCCATTTAATGTGTGGCAAAGCTGCGTCTTTTTATCATTCGTTTTAAACCTTAGTTTTAATCGAGTAGATTGGAAGGTATTAAACATAGAAACTGAACTAACCTCCAACCATTTTTCTTGAGCAGCTGAGTAAACTTCAAAATCGTATGTTAGCGCTGATGCAAAACCAGTATCCCCGCCACACAAGCGAAGAATTCTATAATGTAATCCTAATTTTTCAAGTAATCCTTTTACATGATCCACCATTTCTTCCAGTGCTTTTTCTGCATTTGAGGGATGTTCAATACGCACGATTTCCACTTTATCGAATTGATGTAAACGGTTCAAGCCACGCACATCTTTTCCGTAAGAACCCGCTTCACGGCGAAAACAAGGAGTGTAACCAGTCATTTTAATAGAGAAATCCTCCGAAGGAAGAATCACATCTCTATAAATATTTGTCAAAGGAACTTCGGCGGTTGGAATTAAGTATAAATCATCTTCATTTATATAATACATTTGCCCTTCTTTATCGGGTAATTGCCCTGTTCCATAACCACTAGCTTCATTTACAACCAATGGCGGAATAAACTCTTGGTAACCCGCTTTATCAGCTTCTTCTAGAAAAAATGAGATTAAAGCACGTTGTAATTTTGCCCCTTTTCCTTTGTAAACAGGAAAGCCAGCACCGGTAATTTTTACGCCTAATTCAAAATCAATTAGATCGAATTTTTTACAAATATCCCAATGAGGTACAGCCTCAAAATCAAAAATTCTTTTTGTACCTAACTCTAGTACATTGACATTGTCCAATTCACTTTTTCCAGCAGGAACAATTTCATTTGGAACATTTGGTAATTGATATAATAATTGAATTATTTGCGCATCTAGTCCCTCAACCGTTGTTTTTAATAAAGCTTCTTTTTCTTTTAAATCCGAAGTTTTTGCTTTTGCAGCTGTTGCCTCCGCTTGTTTCCCTTGTTTGAATAATTCGCCAATTTCTTTCGCAAGAATATTCAATTCAGCAGAGATAGATTCAAATTCAGTTTTAGAATTTCTCCATTGTAGGTCAACAGTTAATAAAGATTCTACTATTTCAGTAGCATCAAAATTTCTTTTTTTCAAACCTGTAATAACAGCTTCTTTTTCGTTACGAATACGTTGGATCTCTAACATTGGCATTTATTTTTTAAGACACGCGAATTTACATTTTTTTAGTGAAATGAAGGGTGTTTTTTAAACACAGAGTTTCTCAGAGTTAATTCTCAGAGTCTCACACTTCCATAAAACTCTGTGAAACTCTGTGCGAAACTCATTTATACTCTGAGGTTAAACAAAAAAAAGGCGAACATTCCTGCTCGCCTTCATAATACATATCGTATTCAATTATGCTTCTGCAGTTTCGAAAGGAACTACTGATACAAACGAACGATTTTCTTTTTTCTTACGGAATTCTACTAATCCATCCGTCAAAGCATATAATGTGTGATCTTTTCCAATCCCAACATTTGCTCCAGCATGATGATGTGTTCCTCTTTGACGAACGATAATGTTCCCTGCGATTGCAGCTTGTCCACCAAAAATTTTCACTCCTAATCGCTTGCTTTCAGACTCACGACCATTTTTCGAACTACCAACTCCTTTTTTATGTGCCATTGTGTTTCAATTTAACCTCTAAATCATTTCTGCTTTAGAAGTAGTTCAAATTAAGCTTTAATGTCTGTAATTGTAATCGCCGTAAAGCTTTGACGGTGACCATTTCTTTTTTTGTAACCTTTACGTCTCTTTTTACGGAACACGATTACTTTATCACCTTTCACGTGATCATTTACTTCTGCAGAAACCAAGGCTCCTGATATAGCTGGGGCGCCAACATTGACTTTGCCACCATTTTCTACTAAAAGTACTCTGTCAAAGCTAATTTTAGCTCCAATGTCATCTTTTAAACGGTGTACAAAAATCTTTTGGTCTTTTTGCACTTTAAACTGCTGCCCTGCTATCTCTACAATTGCGTACATATAGCTTGTTATTAATTACTAATTATCCTAAAATCGGAAGACAAAGATACTAATTTTATTTATAAAACAAAGTTGTTAACAAATTTTTTTTAATTGACACATTCAACAACTAATTAAAAGGGCATTAATTCGCTGATTTCTTTGCAAAAAGCACTACCCAATAATTCGCAATAAACACACCTAATAGGATGATCAACATTGCGCTAATTTGTTGAATATTGATCGTTTCTCCAAACGAAATCCCGATAAAAACGGCCACAATAGGTATAAAATATGTAACGCTACTAGCGAAAAGTGTGGAAGTTGCTGTTATTAGTTGGTTGAAAAGTATCACTGCTAAGGCAGTGCCAATAAGACTTAAAATAGCAATATATCCTAACCCTTCCAGGGCATGTGAATTGCTAGTGATGGTATGGTATGTCCCGAACTTTATATTTGCTATAATAGATGGAATTAAAACGATAACAAAAGCCAAAGATGTTATTTCAATTGCTTTAAACTTTTGCAGTGTATGTTTAATCGTATTCAGACTGATTCCATAAAGAAAAGTGGCAAAAACTATTGCTGCAACATGCCTCCAAGTACCGACCATATTTAGATTTTCTGCACCATTACTGCCGGCTAACACCAAAAACACAATTCCAAAAGTCCCTATAATTAAGCCAATAAATTGGATAAAAGTGATGCGAACGTTAAAAATTAACAGCCCGATCAGCATCGAAAAAATAGGAGTGAAACTATTCAACATACCAGCATATCCAGAAGAAATGCCAGTTTCGGAATATGTAAATAAGTAAGCAGGAATAAAGTTTCCTGTAAATCCTACAACTGCTAGAAGAGCTAATTCTTTTAACGTCTTAATACTTTTTATTCCTTTTATAGCGAAGGGTAGAAGGGCTAATGC
>CAMDAO010000133.1 GCA_945888595.1 Chryseobacterium gleum
TATTAGAAGCTCTTACTTCCGCAATCGTATAAAAGAAAACGGTCCCGTATCCAATGGTTAACATTACATGGAAAGGAACCATTCCTAAATCTCCATAAATCGCCCTGTTTATAGCAGTGAAACCGAATACTAAAAATAAGACTCCTTCAACAATATTAATGATAGATAAACTTTTCTTATCGTATTTATTTTTTTGCGTTTCCCCTTTCTTAGCAATATTGAATTTTGGTGTTCTAACAAAAGAACTTTTAATTCCTAAATATCCTTCAATTACCGCTACGGTGTTACTTAACGATAATCCCATAGAAATAATTAAGAATTGAAAGAAACGGCCGATAAAACGAATCATTGATTGAACTTTTTTTTCTGTTCTATCTCGATACGACAGCCAATAAAAATACATCAAGAAAACAGTGCTTGAAATAAATATCACACCAAATTGTATGACCGTATTTAAATCAGAAAAACTATCTTTTATATGTAATAACGGCAGACTTAGTAATGAAAGCATTAATATAAAAAGGAATAAAGAGGAGTTGAATAAATGCGAAAGACCATGAACTCGATCCATAAATTTAACGTTTTTCGCAAATAATAGACGTTTCCACATTTTTATAAAACATTCAGCACCTCCTTTCATCCAGCGATGCTGTTGGTTTTTGAGCGCAGACATGGTGATGGGAAGTTCGGCAGGTGCGATTACATGTTCACAATATTTAAATTTCCAACCAAAAATTTGAGCTCTATAACTTAAATCTAGATCTTCTGTTAAGGTGTCATGCTGCCATCCACCAGCGTCTGCAATGCATTGCTTTCTCCATATACCGCCGGTTCCATTGAAGTTGATGAAATGTCCTGAAGCGGTTCTTCCTCCTTGTTCAATTGCAAAATGGCCATTCAATCCAAACGCTTGTAATTCAGTTAAAATAGAATAATCTTTATTTAAATGACCCCATCGAGTTTGCACCACACCGATTGATTCATCCTCAAAATAGGGCATTGTTTTTTGTAAAAAATCTTTTTCAGGAACAAAATCAGAGTCAAAAATCGCAATAAACTCTCCTTGCACTTGATTAATTGCTGCATCCAAGGCACCTGCTTTGTAACCCGTTCGATCGGTTCTGTGCACATGTTGTATATTAACACCTCTTGCAGCAATCTCAGCAACTTTTTTAGCTATTACATCCACCGTTTCATCCGTCGAGTCATCTAGCACTTGTATTTGAAATTTATCTCTAGGGTAATCAAATTGTGCAACCGTTTCAATGATACGCTCAGCAACATATAATTCATTATACATTGGAAGTTGAACAGTGACAAATTTAGCTTTTGAAGGATCGAATGTTGGATGAATGACGGCTGCTTTTTTCTTTCTATTTCTAGCATATGCAATGGATAGTGATAGTTGCAATAGACTATAAAAGAAGACCATTAAAAGACAAGTGCCATATATGATCAGAATTATTTTAGCCGTTAAATGCGACCAGTAATGTTCTTTTCCTTTATAATCACCCCAATTAAATAACCAAGTTACTTTTAAGGAAATTACGAGTGGTCTTTTTTGATCAAATGTGTAATTGTCGTGATGTTCTTCCGTCAAAGAGAACGTATTTAATTTTTTGGACGTATAATCTTTATCAAATGTTGTTAAATTATATGTACCATAGGGAATATTTTTAAATGTAAAATCACCCTCTGAAGTAGTCTCGACTAAATATGCCTTCTTTGTTTTTACGTTTTGAAGCTTTAATTGAACCTCTTCAACAGGGTTTTCAGTTTTTTGATCGATAACCTTTCCTCTTACTACACGGGTCGTTTGAGCATTAATTGTAGCAGTGAAAAATAACAGAATGAGAAAAGATATAATTTTTGGCATAAATATTGTTTATTTTATTACTAAGAATTGCATTTTATCAAATTTTATATTCAAAATTTAAAAAACGCAAATATAGTTTTTATTCTAGGATTATACGCATCTAATTTATGATTCTTATTCTTTTTTAATCTTATCTTTTTTATAGAAATCAATAATTTTCAATTCCCTTACTGATAATGATTTTATAAGAATGAAGAACTGGTCATAAACTATCACTTTTGAGTTTCTTTAAATCGTTAATTTGTATTTTTTTTTCATTTTTTTTTATAAAATGTGGACCGATCATATAATTAACTTATTTTAACATTTCCTTTTTTTTTTGTATTCTACTCATTACACATTGCTTAGCAGCTGACACGCATTTTTGATTTTACCACTTATCATTTTATAGATTTATCCTTGCTGTATTTTTTTTAATTTTACGCCTAGTTCAAGGCGTGGCATTGAGGCATATATTATTAAATATTTTCATGTATGTTCAACATATTTAGGATTTCAATTTTAATTTCTTGCATTTTAACTAGTGTTTTTGCAATGGGTCAAAGCAATTTCACCGTGAGTGGAACTGTGACTGAAAATTCTTCAGGAGAAGGTTTGATAGGGGTGAAAATCAAGGTAAGAGACATCTCAGGACTTGGGACATATACAAATGAGTATGGATTTTACTCTTTAACCTTAAAAGAAGGAAACTATACGCTTGAATTTTCTTCCGTGGGACTTGAAGTTAAGTCGCTAGATATTGAACTAAATGAAAATAAAAGGTTAAATATTGAATTAAATATTCCAACAAAAGTCATTGATGAGTTCGTTGTGACGTCGAGGAGAAAGGATGAAAATGTACAAGGTGCTCAAACTGGAGTAGATGTCCTGAATCCAAAGCAATTAGCAAAAATACCTGTGTTGTTCGGGGAAAAAGACATTATAAAATCCATGCAGCTAACACCTGGTATTAAAAGTGGGGGAGATGGAAGTTCCGGATTTTTTGTTCGTGGCGGTTCGTCTGATCAAAATTTAATTTTATTGGATGAAGCTCCTGTTTACAATGCTTCTCATTTATTAGGTTTTTTCTCTACGTTTAACAGTGACGCCATAAAGACTGCGACCATTTATAAGGGGACTCAGCCAGCACAATATGGAGGTAGATTATCTTCAGTACTGGACATTCGGATGAATGAAGGGAATAATAAGAAATTTAAAGTGAGTGGTGGTTTGGGTGTCATTTCTTCTAAATTGAATATTGAGGGACCTATTGTAAAAGGAAAATCTTCTTTTCTGATTACAGCAAGAAGGACGTATGTAGATGTGTTTTTAAAACTCTCAAAGAAAGAAAATTTGAAGGCTAGTTCGCTTTATTTTTATGATGTAAATGCAAAGCTAAATTATAAGTTAGGCGAAAAGGATAAATTATATATTTCGGGCTATTTTGGACGCGATAAACTGGGTGTTCCTTCTTTTGGATTAACGTGGGGAAATATTACAGGAACAGCAAGATGGAATCATATTATCAATGATAAAATATTTTCGAACACCTCCTTTATTATTAGCAATTACATTTATAATATTGGTATTCAATCTAATGGATCTACGATATCTGTTAATTCTACACTACAAGACTATAATTTAAAGCAAGAGTTTCAATATTATCCTAATTCTAGAAATAAAATTAAATTTGGTGTAAATTCAATTCATCACAGTATAACTCCAGGTCAAATCGAAGCCGGTGAAACTTCAGGAGTAAATACAATCCTTCTAAAACCACGATTAAGTTTAGAAAATTCTGTTTTTCTATCAAATGAATGGGTTGCCTCTGAAACGTTTAATATTATTTACGGTCTTAGAGGGTCAGGTTTTTCGCAATTAGGCAATGGTGGCAATTATTACACCTATGCGCAAGACGGAAGTGTATTGACGACGGACTTCTATGCGACGAATAAGATTGTCAATAACTATTTTAATTTTGAACCTCGTATTACCGCTAGTTACATGTATTCGAAAACGGCATCCGTAAAAGGAGGGTATTCGAGAAATGTTCAAAATATACATTTAATTTCGAATACAACGGGAGATAATCCAACCGACATTTGGATACCAAGTAGCAAAAATATAAAATCTGAAATTGCTGATCAATTTTCTGTGGGTTGGTTTAAAAATTTCCTAGATAATAAATTTGAAGTCAGTGTAGAATCATACTATAAATCTATGCAAAATCAAATTGATTACAAGAATGGAGCAAATACACTTGCAAATGATTTACTCGAGGGTGAATTATTATATGGTATAGGCAGAGCGTATGGGTTAGAAACCTATATTAAAAAGACATCAGGTAAATTTACGGGTTGGATAAGTTATACATTATCTCGAACAGAAAAGAAAATAAATGGAATTAATTCAGATAATTGGTACGCAGCAAAACAAGATAGAACACATGATTTATCCCTAGTGGCAATTTATGATTTAAATAAGAAAATTACAATTTCTGCCACCTTTGTTTTGTATACGGGTAGCGCAGTTACATTGCCTTCGGGTAAATACTACATTAACAATCAAGTTCAGTGGTTGTATACGGATAGAAATGGCGGTAGAATGCCAACGTATCATCGAATGGATTTAGCGCTTACGTGGTACACAAAACAAACTGATAAATATGAAAGTAGTTGGAATTTTTCAATTTTCAATGTGTATGGGCACGAGAATGCGTATAGTCTTTCATTCAGAGAAAGTGCAGATCACACAAAAACGGAAGTGGTTCAGACGAGTCTATTCAAGATGATTCCTGCTATTACGTATAATTTCAAATTTTTATAATGATGAAAACCAAATCTTTATTTGTCTGTATTTTTGCCATTGCAGCTGCTAGTATTTTCTCAAGTTGTGAGAAGGTTATTACTCTTGATTTAAAAAATTCGGATCCTTTATATGTTATTGAAGGAGAGGTGAATAAAGGAGAATTGATTCACTCTGTGATCATTACTAAATCAGTTAAATTTGGTGAAGTAAATACTTTTCCTACAGTAAGTGGCGCTGTAGTTGTATTATCCGATAACGCAGGGAATTCTGACGTGTTAAGTGAGGTTTCTCCCGGGAAATATTCATCTTCTTCAATACTGGGTGTGGAAGGTAGAACGTATACTTTGTCAGTGAAAATAGATGGGCAGGAGTTTATTGCGACATCGACAATTCCTCAACAAGTTAATTTAGATTATTTGTATTTTCTGGCAGGTGGATTTGGTGGAGAAGGGGAGAAAGTTCCAGTTCCCATAAGGCAAGATCCAGCTGAAATTGCTAATTTTTATCGTTTTAATATGTCTGTAAGTCGATTTAAGGACAACAAAGGATGGGTAAATGATTCTACTATACTTATTCAAGATGATGCGTTTTCTGATGGTTTAATTTCTCAGCAACCACTATTTGGTTCGTTAGGTTTTTTTGTACCAAATGATACATGCAAACTTACCATGATGTGTGTCGATAAGAATGTCTACAAATATTTTTACTCGTTGAGTTTGAATTCACCTAATGGCGCAGCAACGCCAGCTAATCCAGTAAGTAATTTTAGTGGAGGATGTCTTGGGTATTTTACCGCTCAAACGAAACAAACGGTAACTGTTGTTGTTCCATAATAGGTTAACAAATTAGTTGTAGCATTAACTGCTCAATTCAATAAACTTTATTGTTTTCAGATTAACCTGAGAGTCGGTGTTAATGCCCGCGCAAAAATATTTATGTGAAATACAATGAATTAAAACATCCGTATGATCTGCTGTACTTTCATTCAAATCCTGCATTAAAGGGCCTTACAATGGATCACAGCCATTTTCTGGGAACTAAAAATAATTACATATCAATTAACAATTATAATTTAAACATATCAACCTTAATAAGGCTCTTAATTTCTCACTTTTCCTTGAT
>CAMDAO010000134.1 GCA_945888595.1 Chryseobacterium gleum
TTAGCTGGAGATAATGTGGTGAAATCATCAGATAAAATGCCTTGGTTCAAAGGTCCTTCATTGATGGACTTTTTAGAAACGGTAGAAATTATTGAAGACAGTGAGGTGAAAGATTCTCGTTTTCAAGTGCAATATGTCATTCGACCGCAAACGGAACAATTACACGATTACAGAGGCTATGCGGGAAGTGTCTTAAGTGGCTCTTTCAAAAAAGGGGATGCAATCCAAATTTTTCCATCTGAAATTATTTCGGAGATTGACAGAATGGAACGCAATGGTGTAGACGTAGATGAAGTTAATGCTTCAGAGCCAATTATTTTACATTTGAAAGATAATATTGATGTGAGTAGAGGAAGCACAATCGTTCCTGTTTCGCAAATTCCATCGACTGAAAAAGAGTTACATGCTACAATTTGTTGGATGGATAATACTTCATTTAAAGAAGGTCAAAAGTTACTTCTTCAGCAGAATAGTTTTAGAACAAAAGCTGTTTTAAAGGAAATAGAGAGTAAAATTGATATTCATTCTTACACAGATCTTGAAAGTGATGGAACAATGAATTTAAATGATTTCTGTAACGTGCGAATTAAAACGGCAGAAACAGTAAGTTTTGATTCATACAGAAAAAACAGGAAAACAGGCGCTTTTATATTAATCAATGAGAACACAAATAGCACCGTGGCAGCAGGTGTAGTATATTAAAAATACTTTTTTCACTCCATTCAATTCATTATTGAAGTGACGGAGGAGCAAGCGAAAAAAATAGCTCAGCGCCTAGCGAAAGAAGAAGGTGTCGCTGGGGAGATAAATATCTGTCAACAGATTTATTTGAATAAAAACGGAAAAAAATATATAAACAAATAGAATAAATAACAAAATGATTAAAACAGACATCATTATTATTGGAGCAGGACCAGTCGGTTTGTTCACGATTTTTGAAGCAGGATTATTAAAATTATCTTGTCATTTGATAGATTCATTACCTCAAGCTGGAGGTCAATGCTCAGAAATTTACCCTAAAAAACCGATTTATGATATCCCTGGTTTTCCAACTATTTTAGCGGGTGAATTAGTTGATAATTTAATGGAACAAGCAGCACCATTTAAACCCGGTTTTACTTTGGGAGAAGCAGCGCTAGATATCGATAAATTAGAAGATGGTACTTTTATTGTCACAACGGTGAAAGGTACAAAACATCATGCACCAGTAGTTATTATTGCCGGAGGACTAGGCGTTTTTGAGCCAAGAAAACCACCTATCTCCAATATTGTTGCTTTCGAAGATAAAGGGGTTGAATATATTATTAAAGATCCTGAATTTTATAGAGGGAAAAGATGTGTAATCGCTGGTGGTGGAGATTCCGCTTTGGATTGGTCAATTTTCTTAGTTGAAAATGAAATTGCTTCATCTGTTTCTCTTGTTCATAGAAATAGTTCATTTAGAGGACATTTGGATTCTGTTCAAAAAGTGATTGATCTGGCAGAAGCGGGGAGAATTAATTTAATTACAGAGTCAGAAGTGGTTGGTTTGTCAGGCGATAATCAATTGGATAAAGTCATAATTCAGCATTCTAAGAACGGTGAAATTGTAATTGAGGCGGACCATTTTATTCCTTTGTTTGGTTTAAAGCCTAGTTTAGGTCCGATTGCAAATTGGGGAATGGAAATTGAAAAAAATGCAATCAAAGTCAATACAGTAAATTATTCAACGAATATTCCTGGAATCTTCGCAGTGGGTGATGTCAATGTCTATGAAGGAAAATTGAAACTGATTTTATGTGGTTTTCATGAGGGGACCATTGCGGTTCAATCTGCTTTTGCAAAAATTCATCCTGATAAAAAGAATGTATTGAAGTATACCACAGTAAATGGTGTACAAGGGTTTTAATTTCAATTCATTAGTAAACATATTCCTAGAAATACAAATCGAAAAGAGGCGTGTTTCTAGGTTTTTATTATGAAAAATAAGTCAATTTTACCATCGATTTGAAGTGAAATTTTGACAAGATTTTTAGTTCGTTATTCATTTTTTTTTTCTGATCAATCATTATTCTTTCGGTTGATAATAAACCATTTACGCTATTTCATCAAACCAAACACCACATTTCATGCGATAATCACTGTAAAAAAAACCATTCACTAATTTTATTTTAATTATCATGGTTAAGTTGTTTACTTTTAACATCTAATTAATAATAACATAATAAAATCATGAAAAAAACTTTAGTATTTGGAGCCTTATTTTTTGCTCATTCGGTTGTCTTTTCTCAGACGGATGTGCATGGTTCAGTTAAATTTAAGTCGGTAAAAGCAAAAGCTGTATCGTCTCAAGAAAAAGCAGGTGTTGTTGCTGCATGTGGAAATGACACAGTAAGATATGCAGGTAACAAAGCATACTATTTACAAGCTGGATTCAATGATCCAACAACAGGAGGGTGGTCTGTTAATAAACAAACGGCAGCTACAAATATTGTAACAACTGCTTATAAAGTGCCAGCAGGTGGTTCTGTAACAGTTACTGGTGCTGAGATTTTAGGTTTAATGATGTTGACAAGTTATGGTGCAATAACTACTCCCACAGTTTCAACACACAAAGTATATTTATACACAGTGGATGCTACAAATAAACCTTTACTAAAAATTGATTCTGCTAATGTTGTTTTTACAGAAGTATTTGATAGTCGCAGAGCAAATTGGATCAATGGTCCTCATACATTAACTTCTGATTTTGCGATTGGTGTTAAAGGAGGTGCTACTTCAGCTGCTACTCATTTTTTATATGTTGCATATAATCAAATGCATGTTGCTTCCGATGTTGTAAATCCTTATGGAGAGCATTTGTCATTTAAATATCAAGCTGCTGCTGTTCCTCCTGGATTTATAGATATGGCTTCTAATTTCGGAAATCCAATATATGACTTTGAGTTTTCAATCAATCCAATCGTTACTTACAATTATTCTGTTGACTTTACACCGTCAGTTACTGTAACATGTCCTAGTTCGCCAGTTACATTAACTAATGCTTCTGTTGGTTCAGAAATTTTCAAAAGTCACTCTTTTAGTTTGGGTGCTTTTGCTGCAAGATATAATGTGAATGAAGGAGCAGGAGCGATGGACTTACCTAGAGATTCAATCTTCCAATGGTACACAGGTATTAACACGCAAGTTTTACAAAATGCTTTTTCATCTACTTCTTTTACAACTCAAGCGTTACCAGGAACATATAACGATACTTTATTTATTGTTGCTCTGACGCATGATTATAACTATTGTTTTCAAAAACAAGTAATTAGTTACACCGTTAATCCTACTGTAACAACAACATTTGCAACCATAGCTCCTTTTTGTGCAGGAACTACAGCACCTGCGTTAAGTACAACATCTACGAATTCAATTACAGGTACTTGGTCTCCTTCAACGATAAGTAATACAACTTCTGGCACGTATTTATTTACACCAACAGCAGGAGTATGTGGAACTACTTATTCAGCATCAGTTACGGTTACACCAAATGTGACAACAACATTTACAACAATAGCTCCTTTCTGTACTGGAACTACAGCACCTTCGTTAAATACAACATCTACGAATTCAATTACAGGAACTTGGTCTCCTTCAACAATAAGTAATACAACTTCTGGTACGTATTTATTTACGCCAACGTCAGGTGTTTGTGCTACTACTTATTCTGAATCTGGAACCGTTAATGCGTTGACCAATCCAACATTCTCAATTGCATCAACAATTTGTACCGGTACAACAGCACCTTTGTTAAATACAACATCTACAAATTCAATAACGGGTGCTTGGTCTCCTTCTGTTGTTAGTAATACTACTTCAGGGTCTTATGTATTCACACCAGATGCAGGACAATGTGCAGCAACATTGAGTCAGTCAGTTACGGTTACAACAGTTATGACAACACCTACTTTTGCAACAGTTCCAGCATTTTGTTCAGGAACAACTGCTCCAGTATTAGCAACAACTTCTACGAATTCTATAGCAGGTACTTGGTCTCCAAGTGCGGTTGATAACTTAAATTCTGCAACGTATACTTTTACACCACTTGCGGGTTCATGTGCTAGTTCAACTACAGCTGATGTTACAGTTACTCCAAATGTAACACCTACTTTTGCTGTGATTAACACTTTCTGTTCTGGATCAACTGCTCCGGCATTAAATACAACTTCAACCAATTCTATTGCAGGAACATGGGTGCCATCAGTTGTTAGTAATACAACATCAGGAAGTTATTTGTTTACACCAACGGCAGGTGTTTGTGCAACTACTTATTCAGCTTCTATAACGGTTACACCAAATGTTACACCAACATTTGCTACAATAGCTCCTTTCTGTGCTGGAACGACAGCGCCTTCGTTAAATACAACTTCATATGAAGCAGTTACAGGTACTTGGTCTCCTGCAACAATAAGTAATACAGCTTCCGGTATCTATGTGTTTACACCAACAACTGGACTTTGTGCAACTACTTATTCAGCTTCTGTGACGGTTTCACCAAATGTAACACCTACTTTTGCTGTTATCAATCCTTTCTGTTCTGGTTCAACTGCTCCGGCATTAAATACAACTTCAACCAATTCTATTACAGGAACATGGGTACCATCAGTTGTTAATAATACTACTTCAGGAAGTTATTTGTTTACACCAACAGCAGGAGTTTGTGCAACAACATATTCTGCTTCTGTAACGGTTACGCCAAATGTTACGCCAACATTTGTAACAATAGCTCCTTTCTGTGCTGGTACAACCGCACCTTTGTTGAATACAACTTCTACGAATGCAATAACTGGTACTTGGAATCCTGCAATAATTGATAATACAACTGCAGGAACTACTCTGTTTGCTTTTACACCAACAACAGGTGAATGTGCATCGATTGTGTCAATTTCTGTTACTGTGTTAAATTGCGCTGGAATAAATGAGAATACAGGTTCTACTTTCTCTGTATATCCAAATCCAGCAAATGATAAAATTATATTGACATTTTTAAATGAAAATAATGGAACAATTTATTTCTATGCAGCTGATGGTAAATTAGTAGAGCAAAGAGATTCTCAAAATTCATTGATTGAATCTTTTAATGTTAATTCGTTAACATCAGGAGTTTATTTCTTTAAAATTGGAAATGTAACTGAAAAAGTTATTATTAACTAATTCATACAGTATCACTTTTTAAAAGGTTATCCGAATTGTTCGGATAACCTTTTTTCGATTTATAACCTTTCTAGCGAATTCCAGATTCGTCCATTACTTTAATAAAATGAAATCCTTTTGGACTAAATCCTTGATTGTAGTAGAAACGATGGGCTTTAAAATTGGATGTATACGCATCTAATACTTGGATTGTGCAATTGTTAAGTATTGCTTTGTTTTCAAGATATTCAGACAGTATTTTTCCTACTCCTTGCGATCTGTATTCATTGATGACAATAACATTATCTAATTCAAGGTATTTACCACACCATAATTTTGTCCCTAGCCAATAACCGCTGATTCCAACACATTTTTCTCCATCAAAAACCGCTACCTGTCCATAGTTGTTATTCGGAAGCATTTCAGTTAACATCTCATGGTATTGAACTTCAGTTAAAGTAGGATATAATTCCTGCATCACAGATATCTGACTTAACATTTCATCTATTCCTTCTAGTTCTCTGACTGTCATTTGTTTTCACTTTTATTTTTTCAACCATATACGGTCGTTTAAGAATTTT
>CAMDAO010000135.1 GCA_945888595.1 Chryseobacterium gleum
GCTGATAATAAAATCACAGGAACTTTTACGCAAGGTGGGCAATCTATTCCTTTAGAGTTTGGAAGATCTGAACTCGTGTTGAAGCCAATCCATTCGCAAGAACCGGTTAAACCTTATCCTTATTATACAGAAGATGTGTCGTTTACAAATAAAGTAGATCACGTTTCTTTATCAGGAACCTTATCCTTACCATCTGAAAAAGGAAAATTTCCGGTCGTGGTTTTGATTAGCGGCAGTGGCCCACAGAATAGAGATGAGGAGTTATTGGGACATAAGCCTTTTCTTGTTTTAGCTGATTATTTAACACGAAATGGTGTTGGAGTGTTAAGATTTGATGACCGCGGAACTGCTAAATCTGAAGGCGATTTTAAAAGCGCGACAACGGAAGATTTTTCTAGAGATGTGGAAGCAGCAGTTAAGTATTTATTGAAAAGAAAACAAGTAAATAAAAAGAAAATAGGTCTCATTGGACACAGTGAAGGGGGAATAATTGCGCCTATCGTAGCCGCTAAATTGAAGGAAGTTTCCTTTATTGTCTTAATGGCCGGAACTGGAGTTTCAGGCGGTGATTTATTATTATTACAGCAGTTGTTAATCGGAAGGTCTGAAGGGGGTTCGGAAGAACAGTTGCAACAAATACAAGAAATGAACAAAGGCGCATATTCCATTATTCAATTAAATCAAGATACCGTAAAGTTAAAAAGTGACTTAGAAGAGTATTATCAACCCATTTTACAAGATAAGGAAATGGTTGATTTGTATGTTGACCAACTAACCAGTCCTTGGATGAGATTTTTTATCACGTATGATCCAAGTTTAATTTTAAAGGATGTAAAATGTCCTGTAATAGCATTGAACGGGTCGAAAGATTTACAAGTTCCTTCTCGAATTAATTTAGAAGCGATTCGTTCTGCATTAGCAAAAGGAGGAAATGTGGATGTTACAATAAAAGAATTCCCAGAGATGAATCATCTTTTTCAAGAATGTCAAACAGGAGCAATTAAGGAATATGCGATGATCGACCAAACCATTTCACCACTTGTTTTGGATGTGATTTTGAAATGGATAAAGAGTAAATAGTTGTAAATAATCAGGGTGTATGAGAGAAGGTGTTTTATTTTCAGAAACGCAACGTTTTAGGACTTGGTGGGTATTAATTCTTCTGATTGGCTGTAATACTTTTTTTTTGATTGAGATCGTAGAAAATTTTGCGACGAAAAAAGAGTCAAAGGAAGAAATATTTTATAGATGTTTAGAGATTTTAAGTGTGGTTGTTTTCAATTTTCTTTTTTTTATTGTTCGCCTAGAAACGCAAATTACAAAAGAGGGTATTTATGTCCGCTTTTTCCCTTTCCATCTAAAATTCAAATTTTATGACTGGAAAAATATTTCTAAATTCTACATTAGACAATATCAGCCGATTTTAGAATATGGAGGATGGGGAATTCGAATTGGTCTTTTCGGCAAAGGAAGAGCATTTAATGTAAGCGGCAATAAAGGCTTGCAATTGGAATTTAAGGACAACAACAAACTCCTTATAGGTTCTAATAATAGTGAGGAATTGGAGCGTGTTTTAATTACCTTGGAAAAAAAATAAGCAATAAAAAAATCTACTCAGTTTTGAGTAGATTTTTTTATTGAATTTATATTATCTGTTTAACATTACTGGCATCACCAACATTAAAATATCTTCATTTTCATTGTCTTTGACTGCAGGAGTAAGTATTCCCGCACGACTTGGATCACTCATTTCTAACTTGATTTCAGAAGAAGTCATATTGTTTAACATTTCCATTAAGAAACGAGAATTAAAACCGATTTCCATGTCTTCACCATCGTAATTACAGGTCAATCTTTCATTAGATTCATTACTAAAATCAAGATCTTCGGCTGATAAAGCTAATTCTGACCCAGCTAATTTAAGTTTTATTTGATGTGTTGTTTTATTTGCAAAAATTGAAACCCGTTTAATGGAGCTTAAAAACTGCGCTCGATCAATTGTTAACACATTTGGATTCTCTGTAGGAATAACAGCCTCGTAATTTGGATACTTACCATCAATCAAACGACATATTAAAATAAGATCATTGAAAGTAAAAATAAGATTTGATTCATCATACTCAACTAATATTTCTTCCTCGCCATGTAAATTAGATTTTAATAGATTCAATGGTTTTTTTGGCAAGATAAACGTGGAGTTTCCAGTTGCTTGAGAATCAGTTCTTCTATAACGAACAAGTTTATGAGCATCTGTCGCAACAAAAGTAATGTCTTCCGGTGTGAATTGACAAAAAACTCCGCTCATTATGGGTCTTAAATCATCATTTCCTGTGGCAAAAATGGTATTATTAATTGCTTTAAAAAAGATCTCTCCTGAAATTTTTAATGAATTTTTTACTTCAATGCTTGGGGTTTTTGGGTATTCACCTCCATTGCAGCCAACCATTCTAGATTTTCCATTGTCGTAAGCTATTTCAATTGCAAAAGTGGTCATATCACAAATAAACGTACAAGGTTGATCTGGAAGATTTTTTAAGATGTCTACTAATATTTTTGCAGGAATTGCAATTTTACCAGATTCTTTTGCTTCAACATCAAGGCTTGTTCGCATAGTTGTTTCCAAGTCAGAAGCCGTAATAATAAGATTACTTTCATTAATTTCAAATAAAAAATTATCTAAAATTGGCATCGAATTACTTGTTGATAAAACACCTGAAATACTTTGTAAATGTCTTAAAAGTGTTGTACTTGATAAAATAAAGTTCATGTGAAAATATTAAATTATTGCAATTAATTTGTCTAAACAACAAATGTAAATACAATTTATCAGATTCTTAGTTTCAATTTTAAAAAATAGATAAAAGTTTTAAAGACATGTGACTAAAAAACCTTTATTGCATACATTTCTGAATTTAATTTTAAAGACTGTAAATCTTTTGGATGAAAGTCTTCCGCCTAATAAAAAAAAGATTAACTTTGTCTTATGAGTGATTTTGTAGTTTCAGCACGTAAATATAGACCCCAGACCTTCGACACCGTTGTTGGGCAAAAGTCAATTACGTCAACGTTGAAAAATGCAATAAAAAATGATCATTTAGCCCAAGCATTTTTGTTTTGTGGGTCTAGAGGAGTAGGAAAAACAACTACTGCTCGAATTTTAGCAAAAACCATTAACTGTTTTAATAAATCAGAAGCTATTGAAGCATGTGATCAATGTGATTCGTGCATCTCTTTCAATTCTGGTTCTTCCTTTAATGTGTATGAATTAGACGGCGCATCAAATAATGGGGTGGAGCAGATTAGGGATTTAATAGATCAGGTTAGAACTGCACCTCAGTTAGGTTCTCACAAGATTTATATAATTGATGAGGTGCATATGTTGTCTTCCAGTGCTTTTAATGCTTTTTTAAAAACATTGGAAGAGCCGCCAAAGCACGCCATTTTTATTTTAGCGACAACAGAAAAACATAAAATAATACCTACCATATTATCTCGCTGTCAGATTTTTGATTTCAATAGAATTAAAGTAGCAGACATTGCGGAGCATTTAGCGTCAATAGCTGTTAAGGAGCAAATTAATGCCGAATCAGAAGCTTTGTTTTTAATTGGTCAAAAGGCAGATGGCGCATTGAGAGATGCCCTTTCTATTTTTGATCAAATAGTAACTTTTGTGGGTAATAACCTTACGTATCAGAGTGTAATTGATAATTTAAATATTCTGGATTACGATTACTACTTTCGCATTGTAGAAAGCGCGCAAAAAGAAGATATTCCTAGTTCTCTTTTGTTGTTAAATGATATTATTGAAAAGGGTTTTGATACCCATAATTTTATTGTTGGTTTATCGGATCATTATCGAAATTTATTAGTTTGTAAAGATGCTCGTACTGCTAAATTACTAGAGGTCGTTGAATCTGTTGAACAAAAATATATAGACCAAGCTAAATTAATTGACGGAGAACAATTATTACGAGCTTTAGGTGTGTTAAGTAAAACAGACGTGGAATATAAAATGTCTAAAAACCATCGCCTATTAGTTGAAATGGCTCTTATGCAATTGTGCTCTATTCAAAAAGAGTTCCAAAAAAAAAACATTTAACTGATCCAGTTGAAATAATTCCCTTTCCAGAACAGTCTGTAGAACCTGCATTACCAAAGGTCTTAGCGGTAAAATCGTCAAAAGAAACAATTACTTCGTATGTGAAAGAGGAGCCTAAAGTGTTAATTGTTCCTTCTGGACAATTAAATACTTCCAATATTTCCATAAAAAGAAGCATGGAGCCTTCTAAAAATACCTCAGGCAGAGAAGAGCTATCCAATCAGATTTTACAAAATGAGAAATTTAGTGTAGACCAAGTAAAAATGGCTTGGAGACAATATGCTCACGAAGTAAAAGGGAAAGGATTAGGAACGTTCTACAATGCCATGATTAAGAGAGATCCTAAAATTAAAGATGAAGTTTGTTTTACAATAGAGGTTGATAATCAAGTTCAGATCGATTATATTACTCCTCATATTGCTGAATTAGTGCAATTTTTAAGGCAAGAATTGAAAAATTATCAAATTACTGTCGACTTTTTTTTAACAGAAGATAAAGATTCTGAAATGAAGTTTTTAAGTGGAAAAGATCGCTTTGCTTCGATGGCGAAAAAGAATCCTAATTTACATTCATTTAAAACAATATTTAATCTCGAGATAGAGTTTTAACCAATTTTGGTATTACTTTTGAACTAAGTCTATTGCTATTCATAATTTTAAAAAACATATATAATGAAAAAAATAGTTTATACTTCTGCATTACTTGGAATGCTTATCGTTGTTAATTCGTGTGATGTTCTTGAAGAGGCTGCTTCAATAGTTGGAACAGCTACTGCTACTCAACCTGCAAAACCTCAATTGACCAATGGTGAAGTTATATCAGGACTTAAAGAAGCGTTGACAGTTGGTATAAAAAACTCCATAAGCCTAACTTCGGTTACGGACGGATTTCTTCAAAATACGGAAATACGCTTGCCATTTCCTGAAGATGCAATAAAAGTCAAGCAAAAGGCGATTGAATGGAAAATGGAAGGTCAAGTAAATAAATTTGAAACAACACTTAATAGGGCTGCAGAAGAAGCAACAAAAGAAGCTTTCACCATTTTTAGTAATGCAATCAAAAACATGACTGTTCAAGATGGTTTTGCTATTTTAAATGGAGGAAATGGGGCAGCAACTCGCTTTTTAAAGGATCAAACAACAGCTCAACTCGTGGAAGCATTCAAACCAAAAGTGGAACAAGCGATAGCAACAGTGAAGTTAACAGATTATTGGAATCCTGTGATTACGAAATATAATACAGCGATGAGTGTTACAGGCGGGCAAAAAATAAATCCGGATTTGACTGACTACGTGACAAAAAAAGCAATTTCTGGACTTTTTGTGATGGTTGAAAAGGAAGAAAATAAGATAAGGGTAGACCCATTGGCGAGAATTAGCGATTTATTAGCAAAAGTTTTTGGAAGTATTAAGCTTTAATCTGCTTATACTTATAAATTAATTTAAAATAATTACTATGTATTTTCCCGATTCTGAATTGGTGTTAAATGAGAAAGGTCAAGTGTATCACTTGGGTATTTTTCCTGAAAATATTTCCGATAAAATAATTGTTGTCGGTGATCAAGATCGTGTTAAATTGATTGGATATTTT
>CAMDAO010000136.1 GCA_945888595.1 Chryseobacterium gleum
TACAAATATGTCTAAGGGAAATAAAATATTGAAAAGCAGTAAAAGAATCCTACGTTTTTTAGGGCTTATTTTCATCGCTTTGTTTATTTCTGTTAATTTATTTATTCTTTTGTCAGGCAGATTTTATTTATATAAAGGGATTTCATACACCTACCTATCAGGAAAAACAGGTCCAACAATTTATGATTTAACTGTATTTCCGTCGTCCACAATCAAGAAATCCAAGACTTGCTACCAGTGGAAACCTAATTCGAAATTCAACACACAAGAAATTCCGAAAAAATACAGAGATCTCCTTTTAAAGTTAGACACGAAAGCTTTATTGGTTTTTAAAGGCGATGAAATTCTATTTGAAAAATATTGGGGAAAACACAAAAAAGAAACGGTTTCAAATTGTTTTTCAGCGGCCAAAACAGTTGTTTCACTCCTAATTGGAGCAGCATTGGATGAAGGAAAAATAAAAAGTTTGGATGAAAAAGTAGGAAAATATATTCCAGAATTTAATGCAGGAAAAAAGAAAAATATTACCATTCGCCACTTATTAATGATGTCATCTGGGTTAGATTGGCAAGAAAGCGCGAAAAATCCCTTGTCAGAAAATGCTGAATCCTATTATGGAACTGATTTATATGGTCTTGTTACAAGGCAACATGTGATAGAAAAACCAGGAATTCGCTTTGAATACCAAAGTGGAAATTCACAATTATTGGGCTATGTTTTGGAAAAAGCCACTCAAATGGATTTGTCAGTTTATGCTCAAAAAAAGATTTGGGATAAAATTGGTGCAGAGCATAATGCTTTTTGGAGTTTAGATAAAGATCGGGGTGATGAAAAAGCTTTTTGTTGCATGTACGCTACTGCTCGAGATTTTGGGCGTTTAGGGAAATTAATTTTACAAAAAGGAAAATGGAATGGGAAGCAAATCATTTCAAGTACTTACATGAATGAAATGTTATCAAACCAAAGTATGACCACAAAAGAAAAAGTGCCTAATTTGCGCTACGGATTACATATTTGGACTTATTTAGGAACGAAAAATCCTGTCTACTATTGCCGGGGCATATTAGGTCAATATATTATTTCAATTCCCAATGAAAATCTGGTTATTATTCGATTAGGATCAAAAAGAGGAAAGGAGTACGCGATCCCTGAGGCATACCGAGGCGATGAAAAATACATCGAAAATCATGCAACTAAACTTGGGCACCCGTCTGATTTATTTGAAATAATATCCTTAGGTCAAAAATTAGCCAAGGACATACAGAACTGAAATATGCGAGAAGAATTACTAGGCCCAAAAGTAGAAAACGTTGCCGTTGCCGTTGTTCAAGAAGTTGGAGAAAATAATGAAAAATGTTTCAACGTGTATCTTCTAAATCTCAGGGATGATATTATGGAAGGCATCATAATTACAAGCAAAGGATATGGAGAGAATGCTCTCACGGGAGAGAAAGTAAAAACAGCCACCTTGCGTCGTAGTTTAGAAATATTATTACCGAACGAAGCAGCGAAAATTGAACCAATCGTTGAAGAAGTGTTTGGAATTGCGAATGAATATTGGATTAGTTTTTGGGTGAATGAAGTGATGTATGACAAGAAATTTATTTTTCCGGCGGAAAGTATACATGATAATAACATCAAATTAATCCCTCTATTAGGTATAAAAGGCGTGATTATTATGTGATTCGATTTAAAACTACTGGAAATAAAATTTGATTATTACCTTAGATTAGATTTTAATTTATAATCTACTTCTATTTCTTTCAGAATCTGTGTTCCCCTTCCAATAGAAATTCCTCCCAAAGCAGCTAAATATAGAGCTACTTTTTTACATGTTTTTAACAGTTAACTTTTTCAATTTTTGTGTTAAACACGATGTAACATTAACAAATTATTTTATATTTGTAACCATGATTGGTTATAATCTATTTATAGAATGAAATTTAAATTATTAACTGTCGCTTTTTTTGGTCTGCTGTTATTTTTCTCTTGCGGAGAAAATGTTAAAAATGATCTGAAAAATAATAATGGCATTGTACTAGATGATGACTATTATGATTTTCAGCCGTTTAGTATGAAAGATAATGATATTCCGATTATGATTATGGTTCCTGACGAAACTGCAAACATAGGAGCATCAACCATACCAGAAGTTTTACATTTAGAAGATGACTTTAAATGGGAATTAAAAGTGGGTCAAAATTTTCATCTTCTCATCGATGATTGGGGAGATTACGCGGATATGGTAAAATCTAGAAAAAACGAATTGAAGGAATTGGATTTTTACAAAATTAGATACCTTATTGATGAAAAAGATTTTATTTTATACGAGCAAGAGTTAAAAGCGAGAGGAAGTTCAAAAGCATCAAATTTAGTTGGTGTTCCGCATAAATCATATCATGTTTATTCTCAAAAAGTAATAGATGGGGTTACCTACGTTTTTAGAAGTAGAGATGAAGGTTTTGAAAAATTCATTATCACATTAATGGCAAAATCTATTAAATCAGTAAAAGTTATTTAGTAACCTGAGTTCGACTGATATTTTATTTACCCATTAGTGACTCTAAATTAAATAGTTTTCCATCGATTTCCTGTACCTCGTCAATTTCAATCTTCTTAGAAATTCCAACTATTGACCCTTTTACTTTTCCTTTAACTCTTAGGGTAACTTTATCTTTAAAGGTGTATTTAAAAAACTTCAAAAGCGATCCATCGGCTAACTCAATTTGTAAGGGAACCATATAGGTATCCTCTTTCTTTTTATTGATTTTAATTGTTTGAGTTAAAACCAACTTCCCCACCAAATCTTCGTCAATAAATAAATCTACCGTTGAAGGTTTTATCTTAATTGCGTATGCATTAGGATTTTCAACCTTAACACCAAAATTAATAGTCAACTTTTTTCCTTCTATTTTACCCAATTTTATCCCATCCATTCCATTTATTTCTAAATCTTGAAACAATGTACATGAACTGATTAAAAAAAACGATAAAATAAAAATTAGTTGTTTTTTCATAGCTGAAAGTATTAAATTTTAAAACGGCTTGATATTCATAATCTTTGTTAACAGTATCAATTATGTGCCAGTCAAAAAAATTAAGAGGGAACCCCCTTTTTTAATTCCCTCTATTTTCTTATTTTGATAATTCTGTAAAATACTTGTAGAAATAAGGTATTGTCTCAATTCCTTTGTTAAAATTAAAAATTCCAAAATGCTCATTTGGCGAGTGAATAGCATCGCTGTCTAAACCAAAGCCCATTAAAACAGATTTCAATCCCAATTCTTTTTCAAACATTGCGATGATAGGAATACTTCCACCGCTTCTCACGGGAATAGGTTTCTTGTTAAACGTTGTTTCATACGCCATGCTCGCTGCTTCATAGCCGATTGAATCTATTGGAGTAACGACAGGTTCTCCGCCATGATGTGGAGTCACCTTCACCCGCACTCCTGTTGGAGCGATTGACTCAAAATGTTTTTGAAATAAAGCAGTAATTTCATCTGGTCCTTGATTGGGAACTAACCGCATTGAAATTTTCGCATATGCTTTCGAAGCAATAACTGTCTTTGCTCCTTCACCTGTATAACCGCCCCAAATACCATTCACATCTAATGTTGGACGAATAGATCCTCTTTCCATGGTGGTATACCCCTTTTCTCCATACACATCTTCCATGTCCAGCGCTCTATTATATGCTTCAGCATTGAAGGGTGCTTTCGCCATTTCAGCTCTTTCCGTTGCCGATAAGTTGACCACCTCATCATAAAACCCAGGAATTGTAATGTGGTTATTTTCATCATGCAGTGAAGCGATCATTTTCGCTAAAATATTGATTGGATTTGCCACACAACCACCATATAAACCAGAATGTAAATCTCTATTTGGACCTGTAATTTCAACTTCAACATAACTTAAACCGCGCAATCCGGTTGTAATAGAAGGGACTTCATTTGCAAACATCCCTGTATCAGAAACCAAAATAATATCTGCCTTTAGACGATCATGATTATTTTTTACAAAGATGCCCAAATTAGTGCTTCCAACTTCCTCTTCCCCCTCAATCATGAATTTCACGTTGCAAGGAAGTTCTCCTGCATTCATCATCGCTTCAAAAGCTTTCACATGCATAAACATTTGACCCTTGTCATCACAAGCTCCCCTTGCAAAAATAGCACCTTCCGGGTGAACATCCGTCACTTTTATTACTGGTTCAAAAGGGGGAGAAATCCATAATTCGATCGGGTCAGCGGGTTGAACATCGTAATGACCATACACTAAAATAGTTGGTAATGCACTGTCAATTATTTTTTCACCATACACAATAGGATAACCAGCTGTTTGACAAATCTCAACCTTCTCTGCTCCTGCAGCTTTTATATAATTTGACACTTGTTCTGCCGCTCTATTCACCTCTTTTGAATAGCTAGCATCTGCCGAAATAGAAGGTATTTTTAAAAGTTCTACCAGCTCAACTAGGAATTTTTCTTTGTTCTCTGAGATATATGTTTGTGTTAATTTCATGTGTTTTACATATTTAATTTACGCAAAAATCGGAATTATTTAAAAACTAATTGAATAAATGATAAATTTTCTTGATATTCGTGCAACTATTTAAAAGTGAAGGTCGTCTACTGAATGTCTATAAAACTGAAAAAATGTTTAAAAAAAATACTACTACTCTATTTTTATTGATTTTTATCGCGTTTGGAGTTAATGCTCAAATTACGGTAACTAATACATTAACTCCCGCAGAATTAGTGCAAAATATTCTGTTAGGTACCGGTGTAACAGCCACCAACATTAAATACAATGGTTCTGCATCAAGTGCATTACTTGTTCAACCAAATGCGACGTATTTTAATTCAGCCAGCACGTCATTCCCTCTAGCGGATGGAGTATTGTTGAGCACAGGAGGCGGCACATTAGCTACAGGGCCAAACTCAGGTGCTGGTGTATCTGTTGTAACTACTCCAAATTTAGTAGATGCTGATGTGTCTGCTATAGCTTCAGGTTCGATTACAAATGGTGCTAAGATAGAATTTGATTTTATTGCAACAAGTGACTCAATCTCATTTGAATATATTTTCGCTTCTGAAGAATATCCAGAGTTTGCACCACCCAGTAGCTCCTCATTTAATGATGCATTTGGTTTCTTTTTGTCAGGCCCTGGTATTACAGGTCCATACACAGCAAGTAGTATGAATATTGCAACGTTACCCACTACTGAAACTGCTACAAATGCTGTAACAATTAACAATGTCAATCCATTATACAATTCAATGTATTATGTAAACAACAATTATCCATCATCTCCTGGCTACGGCACTGCAATTGAATATGATGGAACTACGGTTATGTTAACTGCAGCGGCTGCAACAATTTGTGGGTCAAGCTACCATATTAAATTAGGAATTGCGAATGTTTTAGATAGTGGCTGGGATTCTGGTGTATTTTTAAAAGGAGGAAGTTTTACCGCTGCTTCCAATGGTGTTGCTGTTACTTCAACTTCTATCAGTGGTGCTGCAATTGATTCGCTGCAACTGCAAGAAGGATGTACAATAACTCAAATTCTATACATTCGTCCCGTTTCTGGTATTGATACAGCAGCAGTATTTAATATTCAAACATCTGGAACACTTAATACAGCGAC
>CAMDAO010000137.1 GCA_945888595.1 Chryseobacterium gleum
GAGTAACAAAAGATATAATCTACGATAATATACAACTACCAGCTCTCTTTATGGCATATCGACTGCCAGCTGAAACAAGTAAGGATTTCCCTGCATTAGAAATGTTGAGTGAAATATTGTCTGGAGGATCTAGCTCACGAATGAATAAGGTAATCGTTGAGAAAAAACAAATGGCGATGCAAGTATTTACTTTTGCATACGGCTTAGAAGATGCTGGTCTAGGAATATTTGGTGCAATTGGTTCAAATGATGTAAATCTTGACACATTACAAATAGAGCTAGACACCCAAATTGATTTAATTAAAAAAGAATTGATCTCTCAAGAAGAATTTGAGAAAATTAGAAACCAATTTGAAAATCAAATAGTTACATCCAACTCTTCTATTGAAGGAATCTGTGAAAATTTGGCTAACAATTACGTATATTTTGGAAATGCGAATCGTGTAAATAATTTACTGGAAAGTTATATGAAAGTAACACGTGAAGATATCCAAAGAGTTGCTGTGCAATATCTAACTCAAGATGCACGCATCATTTTAAATTATTTACCAAAGAAAACTAATTAATAATAAAATCTTTGTTAATTTTTCTTTTTTGAAAAATGAATTTTCACAGAATATTTAAAATAAAATACATAGCAATGACTAAACACATTTTATACATCGGCTTATTACTTCCATCCATATTATTTGGGCAATTGGATCGCTCAATTGTACCAGTAGCAGGAAAAGCTCCCGTTATCAATATTAAAGACTCTGAAGTTTTTACAACTGAGAATGGTATCACAGTAATTTTATCTGAAAATCACAACCTGCCAAAAGTATCGTTCAGATTGGTAACCGATTCTTCTCCTATAGTTGAGGGACAAAAAGCAGGATTATCTAGTATAGCTGGAGAGTTAATTATGTCAGGAACGACGAATCGCTCAAAAGATCAGCTAGATAATGAAAAAGATTACATAGGAGCAAGTTTAAACGCTGATAACCAAACTATTTCATTATCATGTCTAACAAAGCATTTGGACAAAGGATTGGCGTTGATGTCAGATGTAATGATGAATGCAAACTTTCCTGTGAGCGAATTTGACCGCGTAAAGAATCAAAATATCGATAATTTATTGGCTGCAAAATCGGATCCTGGATCAATGGCTTCAAACGCTGAATCAAAAGCAAACTTTTCAAAAGGTCACCCATATGGAGAAGTAATGACAGAAACCACATTGAATAATATTACGTTGGACGATGTGAAAAATTATTACTCAAAAACGTATACTCCAGATGGTAGTTATTTGGTAATTGTGGGTGATATTTCCATAGAACAAGCCAAATCAATGGTTAGCAAATATTTCGCTAATTGGAAAGGTGGTAAGGTATATAAGCAAGAATTAGTCGATGCTAATTTCCATAAGGGAAATCGAGTGATTTTTGTAAAAAAACAAGGAGCAGTGCAATCAGTTGTTCACGTTTCTTTTCCACTTAAAATGAAACCAGGAGAAGTGAATCAACTTCCTTTAAATGTGCTGAATGGAATACTTGGAGGGGGTGGTTTTGGTACGAGATTCATGGCTAATTTAAGAGAAGACAAAGCTTTTACATATGGCTGCTATTCATCTGTAAATATTAATGAAGATGGAAGTTGGTTTTCGGCTGCTGGAAATTTTAGAAATGATGTTACAGATAGTGCTATAACTGAAATTTTGTTTGAACTTGATAATATTGCAAATGGCTATGTGAAAGACGATGAATTAAATTTGACGAAAATGGCGATGGCAGGAAGTTTTGCTCGATCACTAGAAAATCCTCAAACCGTTGCACGTTTCGCATTAAACATTATTAAAAATAAACTAAACAAAGACTACTATCAAACGTACTTAAAACGTTTAGAATTAATAACAAAAGAAGATGTTTTAACAATGGCTCAAACATATTTCACTGCAAAAAACTGTAATATCATCGTTGTGGGAAATGAAGAAGTTTTAGCGAAAATAAAAAAGTTTGATTCAGACGGAATAATTGAACTTTTGGATGCTTATGGAGAAGAAGTGAAAGAAATGAAACCTGCAACAATTTCGAAAGAGGTGTTAATTGAAAAATATATTCTTGCGGTTACGCAATCAACAACTACTAAGGCCGCACTTAAAAAAATAGCTAAAATAAAGTCAACTGAGGAAGTAGCAGAATTGACAATGGCTCAAATTCCATTTCCCTTAAAATCAACGAAAGTGTGGGCGTCTCCATCTACTGAAGGAGAAAAAGTGGAAGGCCAAGGAATGGTTTTTCAACGTAGCTATTTTGATGGAAAAACAGGAGCTACGAATTCTATGCAATTTGGGAAAAAAGAATTTACAAGTGAAGAAATCATTGCAAAAAACAATTCTTTTGGTATTATTCCGGAAGTGAATTACTCTAAATCTACTATGAAGTATGAATTGCTTGGTATTGAAAATATGAATGGTAAAGATTTTTATGTGCTAAAAACAAACGATGGGCTAAAAGAAGCGTTTACCTATTTTGATGTGACAACCTTCTTAAAGGTAAAAAGCGTTGAAATTAAAAAAGAAGGGGATCAAATAGTTGAGTCAACAAACACTTTTGATGATTTTAAAGATGTAAATGGAATATTATTTCCTCAGACGTTTACTTTAGCTGCTGGTGAAAATGTATTTACAGGGAAAGTTCTATCAACAATCATTAATGGAAAACCAGATTTTAAACCGTATATGTAAGCTATTTATATGTTATTTTTGTAGCGTCCTTATGCACTAAGGGCGCTTTTTTGTATTTAAAAATTGTATATTTGATAATGCGTAATTGGATTTACTTGATACTATCCCTTTGTTTCTCTGCCTGTTTGTGCTCACAAACCATAGAAAACATGGAAACTAAATCTTTTTATTATGATGTAAACAATTATAGTCTTACTCCTGAATCCATGTTGCTTTTAGCTGAATTTGTAGAAGAAATAAAGCTATCTCCAATTGAAATTGTAGAAATTATTGGATATGTTGAAAAACATGGTTCTGAGACTTACAACAAAATAAAATCGAAAAGAAGAATGAATACTTTAAAAGGAGTAATCGATTCGGCTATTGTTATACATCAATATAAGCCTGAGAATATTGAGTATCCTCCCTCCTTTCTATACAGCTATAGTGATGGTTATAATTGGAGACGTGTTGACATTACATTCCGAAAAATACCAGAAAGATTAAATTTACCTATTGCAAACAATCAAAATACAAATAATACAATTCAAATTCGCGATAAAATTAAAGAAACTGATAAAATCATTGAAGAAATTGAAATTGAAAAATTAAACAAGGATATTATTATATTAGATACCGCCCAAAAAGATTTAAATTTATATCTAAAACCTGACGAAACTGGTAAAATTTCAACCATTGGTAAATCGCAAGAGGAGATTGATAAAATGGTAATTCGTGAAAAGTCAAGAGAATCAAACGGTAATCGAAAAACAGTTCATCCAGAAATCGGTCTGAGACTTTCGAAAATAGACGTGTCAAGCATGGATAACACAGTGGTTTTAATCAACTTAAATATTCAATTTTTAGGAGATGCTCCAATAATTAACAGCTCGTCAATAAATGAAATGAATCATCTTGTTACATTTCTTCAGAAAAACAATTCTATTGATGCCTTTATTCGAGGACATGTATGCTGTGGAGATGAAATGCCATTGAGTAAAAAAAGAGCAAAAACAGTATATCTCGAATTAATTAGAAGAGGTATCAATCCTGAAAGATTAAGATATCAAGGTTATAGTAATACAATTCCTGCGGTATTTCCTGAAAATACAGATCTAGATAGAAGTAAAAATAGACGAGTTGATGTCATGTTCTCTAAAACAAGTAGAAGCAATGACCCAATAATTCTTATAGCACAAGTGAATGACACAAATTCTAATGATGTGAACGCTATTTTTAGTACAGATGTGAATATCCCTCTAGAAATGGATAAAAATGGTAGTATAGAATACAAAACTGCAGGAAAAACACAAGATCAAATTGATCAAATGTTAGTGAGAGAAAAATCTTCTTTAAAACCAAAAAAGGATTTGCAAAACATGGAAGCAAAATTAGCTAATATCAATATTGAGAACCTTAACAATTCTGTTTCCCTTGTTATACTTGCTCTGCAGTTTAATGATGTGGACCCAATTTTAGATGAAACTTCTTTAAAAGAAATGGATGCTTTATTTAATTTCTTGAACCAAAACAAACAAATTCATGCTTTTATCAGGGGTCATGTTTGCTGCGGAGACAATTTAAAACTAAGTAAAAAAAGGGCAAAATACGTTTATCAAGAATTAATTAAGAGAGGCGTTAATAAAGACCGTTTGCGCTACCAAGGATTTAGTAATACGTTATTACTTGTTAACCCCGAAAGAACGGAAGCAGACAGAACAAAAAACAAAAGAGTTGATATTATTTTTTCTGTAACTCCAAAAGTGAATTAAATTGGAGCTCTATTGTACTCCCCAGTAGCCAGTTATTTGACAACTTTTGTTCAAAGGTAAGTTTGTTTTAAGATACTTTTTCATCGTCTTATTAAAAAATTACTTCGCATATTTAGCCTATTTTATAATGACTTTTGGTATAAAAATAAAATATCTTTTTATAATTCCGTTAAAAATAGTGTTACTAACAATATTTCCACAACATGATATATCTTACATGTCGGAAATGTAAATGGGTTACATATTATTAAAAGATCTTTTCTTAGTCTAATTTTTTACAAATTTCTTTTGAATTCTTTCATTGTTTAAAATCACTTCAAGAATATAGATTCCCTCTGTTAAGTCAGAAACATCAATCGTATTATTTTCTAAGTTGGGATCAAAAATCATTTTTTGTCCGGTTAAATTGTATATTTTAATTTCCATATTATTTTCTAATCCAGAAATAGTTAATAGATCTTCAACTGGATTAGGATACACATTTATTTCAAATGGCGCTTTAGTTAATATAGAATTGCTTAGAAGCATTTTAGTCACTGCTGCCCCAGCCAATACACCATTTGAATTTTTGACTGCTGAGACTAATCCTGCAGCGTTTGTAGATTTAACAGAAATATAATATGTCGTTCCAGTAACTAAGGTTAAACCAGTTCTTGTAAAAGATACGTTATTACCAATCGATGTCCAGTTTGAAATATTTATGGCTCCCGGTGATGTCCCTATTGCATAAGAATATGAAGTTATAGCGTTATTTGGATCTGAAGTTGCTGTCCAGTTAGCTGAAATTGATGTCAAACTTGATTGAGAAGAAATGTCAGCCGCAGTACCGTCATTTACAAGTGGTAATACATAAGGTCCCCAAAAATCTAAATTGCATACTGAAGTATTTTCAATTGATATATTTTTAGCAATATCAGTTGTTATTGAAGTTATTTTACCAGAACTTGAAGCTAGAGTTGCATTTTGGTATCTTATTTCATTTGTTAATGAGTTTCCTGCGGTTACTATTGCAGATGAACTTCTTGATTTGAAAATTCTAAAATCATCATATTCCACCGTACATTCTGCATTTCGTAATGAGACTTGATTTC
>CAMDAO010000138.1 GCA_945888595.1 Chryseobacterium gleum
ATATTGTAGCCCCAGGAATGGGTTTTGGAACTCATCCCCATGATAACATGGAAATAATTACTATTCCATTAAAAGGTTCTCTTGAGCATAGAGATTCAATGGGTAATACCTCCGTTATTAAACAAGGCGAAATTCAGGTGATGAGCGCAGGGTCAGGTATAACGCATAGTGAGTTTAATGCCAGTAAAAGTGAAGAAATAAATTTATTTCAAATTTGGATTTTTTCTAATAAAAAAAATGTTGAACCTAGATACGATCAATTCATGATGGATGTGTCTAAAATGAAGAATAATTTCCTGCAGGTTGTATCTCCAAATCCATCAGATGAAGGGACTTGGATATATCAAAATGCCTGGATTTCTATTGCGGAAATGGATGCAAATACAACTTTATCGTATGCGGTAAATGATTCAACCAATGGGGTGTATTGCATGGTGATTGAGGGAGAAATAGAAGTGGACACCATCGCCTTAAATAAACGAGATGCAGTAGGGGTTTGGGACACACAATCAATGGAAGTTATAGCTGTTCAATCAAGTAAAGTGCTAGTCATTGAAGTTCCTTTAATTTTTTAATTCTGATATTTATTCTCTAATAAAATCCCGCGCTACGATTGTTTAAGGTAACCTTTTAGCATCTTTAGTCGTTATTTACTTTAAAATACGAGAAATTATGAAACAGCTTTTACTATTTGGTTTTATTATGTTTTTACATCAGGCAAATTGTCAATTAATATCCGGCGATATTGTCGATTATGGAAGGCCATTATTAACTGAAACAAATTTCATACTAAAAGGGGCAAAGGAGGGTGCTGTTGTGTGCGAAATAGCGGTCGATTTAAATGGAAACGTTACTTCGGCAATTATAGACGCGAGTATGTCAACCATAACATCAACACCTATTCAAATGGACGCTAAAAATTACGTAAAAAAGTTAAAATTCAAAGCAGGAACAGGTTATCCCAAATTTCAACATGCAAAAGTTAAAGTTACTTTTATACTCTAATGTAGATGGGATTAAAAATTAGTTCAACTATTTATTTTAATGAATTAAATTTTTATAGCACAGTTACTTTCAGAACTTCTTTCATCGTATATTTCCTCGAACTTTTCTTTTTACTTTTCTAGAATAATTTTTCTTTTTAATTTCAATGTGGGTGTAAGTTCTCCTCCCTCAACTGAAAATTCAGTATCAAATAGTGCAACTTGTTTGATTTGTTCCCAATTACCATATCCTTTATTGAATACTGAAACTTCTTCGTTGATTTTAGTTATTACTATTTTACTTTCACAAATTGCTTTGTTGGACGTATCCGTAATTTCTATTTTTTGGAATTTAAACCATTCTCTAATATAACTGAAATTCGGAACAATAAATGCCGCTGGGAATTTTTGATTTTCACCAACAACCATAATCTGTTCAATAAATCTAGATTCTTTAAATTTGTTTTCCATCGCTTGCGGAACCACATATTTACCTCCAGATGTTTTGAATATTTCTTTTTTTCTATCCGTTATTTTAAGAAATTTATTCTCTACTAATTCACCAATATCACCCGTATGAAACCAGCCATCCTCATCCATATCTTCCTTCGTTTTTTCGGGTAATTTATAATATCCCATCATTACATTAGGACCTTTTACTAAAATTTCGCTATCCCCTGCAAATTTAACTTCAACATTGTCAATTAAAGTTCCAACTGTTCCAATTTTAATTCCATTGATTAAGCAATTAACAGAAATAACAGGCGACGTTTCTGTTAAGCCATATCCCTCTAAAACTGGAATTCCAGCAGCAAGAAACATACGTGCTAATCTTGGTTGCAGCGCTGCACTTCCTGAAGCAATTGCTTTGACTTCTCCACCAAGTGCTTCTTTCCATTTTATAAAAATCAATTTTCTTGCTACACCCAATTTTAGACTATACCAAAATGATTTACCTTCCACTTCATATTGCTCAGCAAGTCGCACGGACCAAAAAAATAATTTTCTTTTCAAGCCCGTTAATTCTTCTCCTTTCGCCATTATTTTCTCGAATACTTTTTCAATTAAACGAGGCACAGCCGTGAACATATGCGGTTTAATTTCTTTGATGTTTTCGCCAATAGTGTCCATCGATACAGCAAAGTGAATACTGCAACCTACGGTCATATATAGATAATGAAGCATTCTTTCATACACATGACAACTAGGTAAGAAAGATAAAACTCTTGCGAATTCATCGGCAGGAATTCTAGGTCTGCAATCATTCACATTGGATAGAATATTATTATGCGAAAGCATAACTCCTTTAGGGTTACCAGTCGTTCCAGAGGTGTATATAATGGTGGCTAGATCTAAATTTTTTATTTTTTCTTTTCTTTGTTCAACTACAGCAATTTCTATCTCGTTTGCCCGATCTCCAATTTCACTCCAATTGGGAGTGTTTTCAACTTTATTAAAAGTAAAAAGATGATCTAAGGTTGCAATTTCACTTTTAATACTATTTATTTTTTCATATAATTCTTGACTATCAACAACGCATAACTTAATTTCAGCATCGTTCATAATATATCGATAATCGATAATTGAAATGTTCGGATAGATAGGTACGACGATCGCTCCCGTTTGCTGAATGGCAATATCGAGTATATTCCATTCAAATCTGCTATTTGAAGCAATACAAACCTTGTCGCCAGGATCAATACCGAAAGCAATTAATCCACGAGAAATTTTGTTTACCTGTTCTAGAAATTTACTTGTTGAAATACCGACCCATTCTCCGTTTGTTTTAGTTACAAACATGTTTTTATTCGGATATTTTTCATTCTGATAGTAAGGAATATCAAAAAGTCTTAGTATATTTATCATTTTTTAATTTTTAGTTGGTAAATTTGTCTACATAAGCTAGTACACTGACACGAAGATAAAGAAAAAGTTGATAGTTTAGATAAAATAATTACCTTAAATGTTCGATCAAAAACCTGTTTTGAAAGAATGTAGATATGAAATAAAAAATTACTACGTAAATTTACGTTGTTATACTATGTAGTTTTGCTAAATAAATTAGAAAGTTTTAATAATTATGAAGTGTTTTTTCTCGTTATTGTTGTTTATATTCTTTTCACTGGGTGTTTTTTCTCAAGATTTAGAATTTACTCAATTTTATTCCAACCCACTTTATTTAAATCCTGCTTTTGCTGGTTCTCATGGTTGTCCAAGATTTGCAATGAATTATAGAAATCAATGGCCAAGTTTAACAGGTTCGTATGTAAGTTATGCCGCAGCCTATGATCAATATTTTAAAAGTATTTCAGGAGGATTTGGTTTAATTTTAGTAAATGACGTGCAAGCTAAAACTATCAATACAACTACAGGAAGCTTAATATACTCGTATCATGCCAAAATAAACAGGAAATGGTCCATGTACTTCGGAGCGAAAGCTACCTGGGAGCAAAAATCATTGGATTGGAGTAAATTGACATTTGGCGATATGATTGACCCTCGAAAAGGATTTATTTACCAAACAGGAGATGTAAAGAGAGCGGGTAATCGTGGTTTCTTTGATGCCTCTGCTGGTTTTGTGTTATTTAGTAAAATTTTCAATTTTGGGCTAGCAGCTCATCATTTAAGTCAGCCAAATGAGTCAATGATTTTGGGGCCAAGTGATCCCTTACCAATTCGATTTACAGCGCACACTTCGGCTAACATACCGATTAGTAAGTATTCTAAATATACAGGATCAACAAACATAATGCCTTCTATCATTTATAGTTATCAAAATGGTTTTTCTCAATTGAATATTGGTACATATATAAATCATGGAATACTGCAAGTTGGTACTTGGTTTAGAAATAGAGATGCATTTATTTTAACAGTAGGGGTAAATACTGGCTTATTTAAAGTTGGGTATAGCTATGATGTTACGGTTAGTAAATTAAATAATGGCATTTCAGGTGGTTCCCACGAAATTTCAATGGGCTTTAATTTGAATTGTAAGAAAGCGGCACCAAAATTCAGAACGATTTCTTGCCCTTCTTTCTAATAAAAACTTTTTCGTTCTAGAAAAATAGTATTCAGTTTTGATATTCAAAAATAGTTTCATAGAATGATCAAAAAAATGAATATCGGAATTATTGGTGGCGGTGCAGCTGGTTTCTTTGCAGCAATTTCTGTTAAGCAGCATTTTCCCGATTATACAGTTACTATTTTCGAAAAATCTGCCAAAGTACTTTCAAAAGTTAAAATTTCAGGTGGTGGACGTTGCAATGTGACAAATGCTTGTTTTGACACGAAAGAATTATCTTCTTTTTATCCGAGGGGAGGTGCATTTTTGAGAAAAGCATTTGAGCAGTTTAATGCTAAATCGACAATGGATTGGTTTATTGAACGAAATGTTCCTTTAGATATTTTGGCTGAAAATTGTGTATTCCCTCAATCAAATCAATCGCAATCTATTATTGACTGTTTCTTAAAAGAGGTAAATCAGAAAAATATAGATGTAAAAATACAATCGGGAATTCATGAAATTGAAATTCGTCAGGATAATTTATTTCTTTTAAAATCTTTAAATGATGAGTTCCTTTTAGATAAAGTAATTGTTACCACAGGCGGTCACCCTAAAAGAATAAGTTTAGAATGGTTAGAGAAACTTGGTCACACAATCGTTGATCCATTGCCTTCTTTATTTACTTTTAATATGCCTTCAAATCCTATTTGCAAACTCATGGGAAATGTAGTGGAAGAATGTACAGTGAAAATTGAAGGGACTAAATTAATTGGAAAAGGTCCATTGCTCGTGACACATTGGGGAATGAGTGGCCCCGCAATTTTGAAATTATCAGCATGGGGTGCACGAATTTTAGCTGAAAAAAAGTATAAATTTTATATCTTGGTTAACTGGCTTAATGAACGCAAGGAAGATGAACTTCGAAATGAGATTCTAAAAATTGTGGAGCAAAACGGCGCAAAAATGGTTTGTAATTTTAATCCGTTTCCAATGACCAATCGATTATGGGTTTTCATCCTTGAAAAAACGGACATAAATCCTGAAAGAAGATGGAATGAAGTGGGTAAGAAAGGAATTAATAAACTAATCAATAATTTACTGAATGATCGGTATGAAGTGGATGGAAAAACAACTTTTAAGGAAGAATTTGTTACCGCTGGTGGTGTTTCATTAGAACAAGTTGATTCAAGTACGATGGAAAGCAAAGTTGTTCCAGGTTTATTTTTTGCTGGAGAAGTTTTAGATATTGATGGCGTTACAGGTGGATTTAGTTTTCAAGCCGCATGGACTACAGGATGGATAGCTGGGAAGCACATAGGAAATGAATAACACCCTTCTTTGTCAGTATTAAAAAAAGACTTTAGACCGCTTCGCTCAAAGACTGATGACTGGAGTTCTGGAAAAAAAAGTCTCTAAACATTGAGTCTTGAAGTCTTATAGTCTTATGTCTTTTATCTTCTAGTCTTTTATCTTCTAGT
>CAMDAO010000139.1 GCA_945888595.1 Chryseobacterium gleum
GGAATTTATGAAGTTGATATGGGAACGCCATTAGCGACGGTAATAAATGATTTAGGAGGTGGGTTTAGAAAACCAATCAAAGCGATGCATATTGGCGGTCCTTTAGGTGGTTTGGTGCCTGTGAGTAAAATAAATGATTTAACGGTTGATTTTGATTCATTTGCAAAAGAAGGTTTTTTACTAGGTCATGCTTCAATTGTTTGTTTACCAGAAGAATATCCGCTAATTAAATATATTGAACATCTTTTTAAATTTACTGCACATGAAAGTTGTGGAAAATGTTTTCCGTGCAGATTAGGGTCAACAAGAGGGGCAGAAATGATTGAAAAAGCAGTGAACGAAAATTATAAAATGGATAAAAAATTGCTTGATGATCTCCTTGAAACAATGGAGATTGGCTCTTTATGCGCTTTGGGTGGCGGACTTCCATTACCGATTAAAAATGCGATGAAATATTTTGAAGACGAATTAGCTTTTTACTTTAAAAAACATTAACAATGGGATTGACAGCATATATTAACGACACGGCTTATCCGATCATTGAAGGAGAAACCATATTGAGTTTTACGAGAAGACATGTAGGTCAAGATTTTATTCCTACGCTCTGCGATGCGCCCAATTTAGATCCATTTGGTGCTTGCCGCGTTTGTAGCGTGGATGTTGCCTTGGTGGAAGGAGGTGCTGCAAAATCTCAGGCTTCATGTCATACACCTATTATTCCAAATTCATACATTTATACGCACAGTGACAGAATTCTGAAACTGAGAAAGAATATTATCGAATTGGTTTTGACAGATCACCCATTGGATTGTCTTACATGTGAGGTCAATAACAACTGTGAATTGCAAAGTGTGGCAGCAAAAGTGGGGGTTAGAGATGTACGTTATCCAGAAGGTAAAAACCATTTAGATAGAGAAAAAGACTTAAGTCACCCGTATATGACATCTGATTTGTCTAAATGTATCAATTGTTTTAGATGTGTGCGAGCATGTGATGAGGTGCAAGGAGAATTTGTCTTAAGTATGGCAGGTAGGGGATTTGACAGTCATATTGTGAAAAGTAATGAAGTGTCTTTTGCTGAATCTGATTGTGTAAGTTGTGGAGCCTGTGCACAAGCATGTCCAACTTCAGCTATTTCTGATGTTTTTGAGTCAAAATCTATCGTTTCTGATAAAAAAGTTCGAACGATTTGCACGTATTGTGGTGTTGGCTGTAATTTAGAAGTTTCCGTTTTAAATGGAAAAGTGAAATCAATTCAAGCTCCCTATAATGCGGAGGTAAATCAAGGTCATACGTGCTTAAAAGGAAGATATGCTTTTTCATTTTACAATCATCCTGATAGAATTAAAACACCACTTATCAGACGTAATGGAGTTCTTGAACCAGCGAGTTGGGATGAAGCATATGATTTTATTGCCAATAAATTAAATGAAATAAAAGAAAAAAACGGTCCAGATGCTATCGCAGGAATTTCTTCGGCAAGATGTACGAATGAAGAGAATTACCTAATGCAGAAATTTATTAGAGCGGTTGTTGGAACGAATAATATTGATTGTTGTGCGCGTGTGTGTCATTCCCCGACCGCATTGGGTATGCAAAATGCATTTGGAACCGGAGCAGCGACGAATTCAATTGAAGATGTCAAGTACACGGATTGTATTATGATTATCGGAGCAAATCCAACGGATGCGCATCCTGTTACAGGGGTGAAATTAAAACAATTTGCCATTAAAGGTAAAACCACCATTGTCATTGATCCAAGAAAAATAGAAATGGCGCGTTATGCAACGTATCATTTACAATTAAAACCAGGCACAAACGTAGCTCTGTTAAATATGATGTTGTATTACATCATAACGGAAGGTGAAGTAGCCAAAGATTTTATCGAAAATAGAACGGAGGGATATGCTGACTTCAGAAAGCAAATACTCAGTTTAGATGTGGATGAAATGGAAAAGGTTACAGGTGTTGATCGAGCTTTGGTCCGAGAAGCAGCTTTAGCGTATGCTAGTGCTCCAAATGCAATGTCATTTCATGGATTGGGAGTTACAGAACATACACAAGGTTCATTTACAGTGATGTTGATTTCAGATTTAGCGATGATAACTGGCAATATCGGTCGAAAAGGAGTAGGAGTGAACCCCTTACGTGGACAAAATAATGTGCAAGGAGCTGCTGATATGGGGTGTCAGCCACATCAAGGCGCTGGATATTTAGATTTAAGAATTCCAGAAGTTAACAAAAAGTACGAAGATTTTTATAACACATCTTTGCCTCATGAAGTCGGTTTAAAAATTCCTCAAATGTTTGATGCAGCGATCGCTGGAGATTTAAAAGCGCTTTGGTTGATGGGGGAAGATGTAGTTCAAACGGATCCAAATTCAAATAAAGTAATTGCAGCGATGGAGAATTTAGATCTGTTGGTGGTACAAGAACTATTTTTAACTGAAACATCTAAATATGCTACAGTTATTCTACCAGGCGCTTCTTTTTTAGAAAAAAGTGGAACATTTACCAATGGAGAGCGAAGAATTCAACGTGTTCAAAAAGTGGTTGAACCTTTAGCAGGAACAAAAAGTGATGGCCAAATTATGGTAGATATCATGAATAAAATGGGGTATCCACAAGCTCCGTATGATCCTGAAACTTTATTGGAGGAAATTCGTGAAATAGTACCATTTTTTGCAGGTGTAAATTGGAAAGACTTAGGAGAAGTAGGGAAACAATGGCCCGTTAAAAAAGATGGTTCAGATACTGAAATTCTGCATACAGAGACATTTACAAGAGGAAAAGGGAAATTCCATTATTTTGATTTCAAAGAAAGTAACGAATTAAATAAAAATGGAAAAGAGTATCCTTACATCATCACAACAAACAGAGAATTAGAGCATTATAATTCTGGAACGATGACTAGAAGAACAAGTAATGTTGATCTTTTAACCGAAGATGTTCTGCTGATAAATCCAAAAGATGCTCAAAAACACTTCATTTCAGATGGAGATATGGTTTGTGTGGAATCACCACGAGGAAAAGTAGATGTGAAAGCAAAATTAACAGAAGATGTAAAGCAAGGAGTTTTAAGCACAACCTTTCATTTCCCTGAAGTATTGTTAAATATTATTACAAGTGATGAACATGATAGCGAGACTTTATGCGCTGAATATAAAATTGTTGCGGTCAACATTAGAAAAAGTAAAGGAGAATATAAAATAAAATAGGATCCGAATAATAAATTGAACGTTGGACAAGGAATAGTTATGCATAATGTCAAGATGGAAGAAAATGTTTATTTCCCAAATGTGCTTCAAAAAGGTCCGTTCAGATTTTTCTATATTTTCACTACCTTAGCAGTCAATTAGTAGATCCGATAAAATGTATATTCCATATCAGGAAATTGTAAATCAATTAGAATTGAGAGAAGATGATATTCTTTTGATTGCATCTGATATTACTCAATTAGCCTATACATCGTTAAAGAATAAGGAGAAATTTAATACTAATTTATTCGTCGATAGTTTTAAGCATAAATTGAAAAAAGGAACCATTTTGTTTCCAGCATTTGTTGATCATTTTAAAAATGGGGATCTTTTTGATAAATTGAAAACTGCCCCAGAGATGGGTTCTCTTTCCAAATTGACATTTGCTCGCGTTGATTTTATGCGAAGTTCAGATCCTTTGCATTCATTTACGGTCATAGGGAAGTATTCGGATGATATTTCAGAAATAAATAGTGATTCAACGTTTGGTGCTAATTCTGTTTTTGCTTTTTTAAAAGAGAAGAAGGCCAAAATGCTGTTAATTGATGTGGATTTGCAACATAGTTTTACATTTGCTCATTATGTTGAAGAAAATCAGGAAGTGAACTATAGGAAATATATCAATTTGGATTACAATTTTGTGAATGAGCAAGGTGTAATTGAGGAAAGAAAAATGGCTGTTTTTACAAAAAAGAAAGGAGTTGTCAATACCTTAAATAATTTTGAGGAGCTTTTCATTGAAGCAGGTGCCATGGGTAAAATTCAAATAAATGGTAGTGTTTTTAGGTTGATTCACCTAGATACCGCATTTGAAATTATGAAAAATGATATTCAAAACAATAAAGCGGGAAATATGTATTCTTTTGAATGGCAGCAATTTATTCGAGCGACAATCAAATCATTACTGAGGAGATGAAATCTGAAATTACATATATTTCTCACAATGAGATTGATACATCTAAATGGGATGAATGTGTAAAAAATGCACAAAATGGTTTTGTTTTTGGGTATTCATGGTATTTAGATTCCGTGTGTGATTCATGGGATGCATTAGTGTTAAATGACTATGAAGCGGTATTTCCAATTACTAAAAAGTCAAAATTTGGACTGAAATATTTTGTAAATCCCATTTTCGCATTGCAGTTGGGCGTATTTTCTAAAAATAAAATTACATCAGACCAATTGGGCTCTTTTTTACAAAATATTCCTTCTAAAATCAAGCTGATTGATATTCAGTTGAATTGCGAAAATAAATATACCGGCGATGATTTTCAAATTACAGAAAAGACCTGTCAATATGTTCCTTTGAACGAATCCTATTCGGTCATTTCGCAAAAATATTCGTCTAATCTGAAAAGAAATCTATCTAAAGCAAGAAAAAATAATTTAGAAATCGTTTTATCTGTTAATACTGAGAGAGTGGTGCAATTATTCAAAGAGAATAGGGGAGGTTCTTTAGTAGAAATGAGAGAAGAGCAATATGAACGTTTGAACACGCTTTTAAAAGAAATGCGGGAAAATAAAATGGCCAAAATTTACGAATGTTGGTTTGGTAAAGAACTTATCGCGTCTGCCTGTTTTTCGAATTGTAATGGTCGAATTGTCTACATAAAGGGAGGTACTACTCAAAAAGGGCGCGATTTAGGGGCAATGCATTTAATTATGGATGAGGTGATTCACTTAAATTCAGGCAGTGAAATGATTTTCGATTTTGGCGGTTCATCGATTCCTCAGGTGGCTCGTTTCAACCATGGGTTTGGAGCGATTGACTATGTCTACCAGCGATTATACCGCAATAAATTACCTTTATTGATTCGTTTATTGAAAAAATAATTTTAACTCTTTACTATATAAAAACGCGATGCCTAAAGTATCGAATTTCGGTATTCAAATTAACAGCACGCAATTCATCCATCTAAAATATTTTCAATAATGGCGGTCTTCTTTCCATTTTAATGGGTTATTTAAAATGTATTTTTGAATATTTTCAAATGAAATTTGATTTCGAATAATATGGTCATGAAAACGTGGTTGCCATGCAAATTTTGAATCGAATTGTTTCGCATGTTTTGTAACAACGGATTTATATGATCGGATTATTGTTGATATCGTTCCAGGTTTTGGTGAAATTGATGACATTTTATCATTTTTTTGCCCGGGATATGGTTGATTGTATGGATTGTAGAGGCGTTGCATTGCA
>CAMDAO010000140.1 GCA_945888595.1 Chryseobacterium gleum
CTAGTCTTTTGCCTTCTACTTTTGCTTTATCGGCTAGTTTCTGCGCATCTTCCAAAATTTTCTGTTTTTTAGCATTTAAATCTTCCCGAATTTCTTCTATTTTTTTACCTACAATTGCTTTTACAGTGTCTTTTATGGTCTCTTTTACGGTATTTACCAAATTATCTTTCAAATTACCCGTTGCTTTCAAAAGAGCTTCTTTAAAATCTGTGGTAACTTTTGGATCGGTACCTTTCCCTGTTACTTTTAAATTCACTTTAATAAAAGCAGGAATAGCGCTTAAATTCAGTTTAGGAACGATGTTATTTATTTTTTTGAGTTGGTCTTCCACCACTTTCAGCATGCTTGCAGGAATTTCTTCCTTCGGAATATTCATTGTTAATGCATAGTCTAAATCTCTTTCAAAAGAAGAAGATCCAGAAATATTAGTGACGATTTTTCCAAGTTTCACATCGAAGGGAGTCAAGCTTACTTTTCCGTTTTGGAACTTGAATTTCGTTTTAAAGTCAGTTAATGTTTGAGAAGATAATTTACTCATATTCAAAACATCTGCAATTTTCTCTAAGGGTTTATATCCTGAAATTTTCAACATGGAAGAGAAGAAATCACCTGCACCGCTTAAGCTATTGTAAATCGGTTCCATACTAGCTGTTAAATCTGACTTCATTTCAAACGTAGTACTGATTTTTCCCGTTGCATATTTCGCGATGGGCGCTAATTTTTCAATCGTTAAAAAGTTTTCTGCTAAATCTTTGATATCAATACCTTTTAAGTCATAAGCAAAGTCAACATGTGGTTTATGATGTTCTTTCGTATCGTATTTTCCCTTTAAACCGATTGTTCCGCCCATCGCATTCATGGTTAGGTTTTCCAAGGAAGCAACTTCTTCTTTCATTTTGACACCACCACTGATGTTTTTTATCACGATACCATTGTATTTGACATTTGCAAGTGAGGTAATTAGATTAAAATCGATATTATTAGGGATTAAAAAAGGTTCAGAACTTGCAGGTGGAGCAGTCACCGAGGATGCTTCAACGTTGGTTGCTGCCGCAGGAGGAGTTGCGCTCGTTCCCATCAATTCATCTAAATCAAGATTGGTGCTGTTTAATGTAAAATCTCCTTTTAGTAATTCATCTCTAAATACGTACCCTAAATAATTATCAATTTTTCCTGCCATTTGAAAATCGGATTTCCCCATTTTAGCATCTAAACTTTCAAGAGAAAGATTTTGGGGAGAAAAACGTAAAAGCATCTTTTTTACGGAAACATCATTTGGTAAATCTTTTGATTTGTAGAGAATATCACTCAATAAAACAGTACCAGTAGCTTTAAATGCTTCAAAATCTTGTTTTTCTAATGCACTCATTCGACCATTTAGCAGTACATCAGCATCCAGTTTCCCATTGTACGATTCCCCTTCAGCCATCGGAATTACTTTCCCCAACGTTGCTAAATTCACTTTTGCTACTATTTTAGAATCGATCATTGGATCTGTCATCGGATTTCTCATTTTCAAGGTAGCATCAATGGTATTGCCAACAAAATCAGCGTGAAATTTTGGCACATCCAAGGTCATTTTATCCATGTCTTCACCTCCAACAAATTTTGAACCCGCTTTGATCACAATGTTATCGATAGATCCTGGAAGATCGGAATACTTAATTTTCGCTTTGTCAACCTGTAAACCAAAATCCCATGCTGGCATATTTTTATCATCCATTCTTCCTTTCACTTGTCCTTTGAAGGCTAAGTTTCCTTTCGCAATCATGCTTTCATATCCTGATTGGTAGAATGTAGGAATTAACGATAAAAAATCTTTAAACGTTGCTTTTTCCGCTTTCAATTTTAAATCCATATTGTCATATCCTTCCAACATTTCATAGAATCCATCGACAGAAAAATGAAGGGCATTGAGGGTTACTTCATTATTTTTCAAAGTAAATTTTGATGTTTTTTCAGTAAATTCCATTAAAATATTGGCAAGTAAGTCCGTTTTCACTTTTTTCAAATAAGAGATCCCTCCCATTTCAAAAGTCATTTCGTCTATGTGGGTAGTTGTATTGAAATCAATCACATCAGCTGTTAAATCACCCGTACCACTGTGCGTCATATTTACTAATTCGGTAAACATATCTCCGGGTTGATCATCGTAACGAATGTTTGCATTATTGATAGAATATTCGTTTAATTTCAATTCAAATTTTGATGGTTCACTTTTCTCTTCAGGTGTCTTGATAGAATCCGGTTTTACAATATCATAGTTTGCTTTTCCATTGCTTAATATGCGTACATCGAACGAAGGTTTATCCAAATTAATTTCACTAATTTCAACTTTATCGCCGCCAATTACACTCCAGAAACCAACATGTGCCGTAAATTCTTTGATATTTACCAAATCAACTCCCTTAAATTCATTTCTGCCCGATAATTTCATATCCACCAATTTGATGGTCATATTTGGAAAGGTACTGATGAAAGTTAAGTCAAATTCGCCGAGTGATAAATCGGCAAGCAAGGATTTATTTGCTTCTTTAATCACTAATTCTTTCATATCATCTTTAAAAATAATAGGGATGCTAATCAATGCTATGAGTACCAGTAAAAATGTAATCCCGGTCCATTTTAAAATACGACTAATGATACTTTTTTTGACTTTTTCTTTTTTACTCATGGCTAAATCTGATGTTATTTTACGATATTTGTTTCCGTTTTATTCTCATATTATATCGTAAAAATAATGAAATTATTTCATCTCATCTTTATTTTATTGGTGTCGTTAACATCTTTTAAGGTATCTTCTCAAATCGTTATAGGCGAAACAACTGAGTCTAAGAAATCAGATGCCCGCAAGCAAAAAAAAGAGAATCTAGCATCAAAAGAGGAGTTGGATGGTTCAACAGAAATTTATTTCTCTTCATCATGGTCAGAAAGTTACCGTAAATTAGTTGAAAATGGAGCTTTGTATGGTTTACCACTTTACAAAAGAGCGGATGAAAAAAATCTTTCAACTTGGTCGTATTCTCTGGGATTTAGAAATTTCGTGTCGAAAAAAATTCTCTTTGAAGGTGGCATTTCGTATATGAAAAATGGCGAAAGCTATCAATACAAAGACAGTGATTCTTCCTTTAATTATCAATCGACGTATTCCTATATTGGTATGCCGGTGAAAGCGTATTATTTTTTCGGGAAAGATATTCGGTTTTTCGTGGGTGGTGGTTTAATTCCTCAAATGTTTGTAAAATATCGACAGGAGCAGCAGTGGGAAAATAAAGTAAATACAAAAAGTACAGCGACCATCACGTCAACCAACGAGTTTAATTCTTTTGTTATGAGTGCTGCGGCCAATGTTGGAATTCAATTAAAATACAGTAAATTTTGGTCTATTTTTGTGATGCCTGAATATCGATGGCAGTTGAATACTAGCTTAAGTAAGACTGCTGATTATAAGCATTATGCGAGGGTGTTTAGTGTTGGGGCTGGGTTGGTTTATCGGTTTTGATTAGGGGGTGGTGGAGTTTTTGAACCATATAAGGGGTTTGAGGGCATGTAAGGGATGTTGATGGGAATGAAGTTAATTGTGATTTTTTTGAACCATATAAGGGATTTAAGGGCATATAAGGATGTGGATGATTAGTGGATGTGAGGTGGTTGTGAGGGGGTTGATGGGGGAGTTGAAAATTAATAATTATTTAAAAAGAGGGAGGTATAACTATGGTGAAGGATAAGGCGTATTATAAAGAATTAATCTATCAGGTGAATGGGGCGGCGATTGAAGTTCATAAGGAATTGGGGCCTGGGTTATTGGAAAGTGTTTATCATAAATGTTTAAAACATGAATTAAACATGAGAGAAATTGAATTTTGTTCTGAAATGATTGTTCCCATTTATTATAAGGGAATCCATTTAGAATCGGAACTTAGATGTGATCTTTTTATTGAAAATTGCTTAGTGGTTGAATTGAAAGCGGTCGAAAAAATAGCACCTATTCATGAAGCTCAAATTTTATCCTACATGAATTTATTAGATGTACCCATGGGTTTAATGATTAATTTTAATTGCACAAACGTATACAAAGAAGGTCAAAAAACATACGTTAATTATTTATACAAACAACTGGTTTGAAATACAATAACTTATTACCTATTAAACGTCTTATGTGACCGTAAATCCTTAATAAATGGCTCAAAATCCCATCCTGTTAAAAAATAAATACAAAAAATGAAAATTAAAGAAATAACATCGTATTTAGAATCATTAGCACCCCTTTCTAGTCAGGCTAGTTATGATAATTGCGGATTAATAGTCGGAAATAGGGAAACTGAAGTCACGGCCGTTTTAGTATGTCTAGATAGCACTGAAGCAATTGTAGATGAGGCGATTGAAAAAGGTTGTAATCTGATTATCGCTCATCATCCAATTGTTTTTTCAGGATTAAAGAAATTAAATGGTGACAATTACATAGAAAGAACAGTCATTAAAGCGATTGAAAATAAAATTGCGATTTATGCGATTCACACGAACTTAGATGCGTATAGATTTGGGGTTAATCATGAAATTGGAAAAAGATTAGGATTAAAAAATTTGCAGATATTATCGCCGTATGAAAATGCACTGTGTAAAATTACCGTTTTCGTCCCTCCTACCCATGTTGAAATCGTTTCTGAAGCCATGTTTAAAGCGGGAGCTGGAGAAATTGGAAACTACCAAGAATGTAGTTTTGAAACGCCAGGCAAGGGAAGTTTTACTCCTTTAGAAAATGCGAATCCGTATGAAGGGAAAGTGGGAGAAAAATCAATCGTTGATGAAATAAAAATAGAAGTAGTGTGTGCTATCCATGTGTTAAATTCAGTGTTAAAAGCAATGAAAATAGCCCATCCGTATGAAGAAATAGCGTACGATATTATTTCTTTAAAAAATAAAAACGCCTATGAAGGAAGTGGAATGTATGGAGAATTAGAAGTAGAAATGGATGAAATCTCCTTTTTAACGCAACTTAAATCTACCTTCCATTGCGACATTATTCGACATACCAATTTATTACACAAACCTATAAAAACGGTTGCATTCTGCGGTGGATCAGGAAGTTTTTTACTTAAAAATGCAAAACAAATAAAAGCAGATATTTTTATTACGGCCGATTACAAATATCATGATTTTTTTGATGCTGAAAATCAGTTAGTTATCGCAGATATTGGTCATTTTGAAAGCGAACAATACACAATCCATTTATTAGCTGATATTTTGACGAAAAAATTCCCTATCTTTGTCCTTCATTTAACGGGGGTAAAAACAAATCCTATAAATTATTTTTAGCACATGGCAACAACTGCGACGAAAAAAGAAGTATCAATATCTGAGAAATTAGACGCTTTATTCGAATTACAAAAGATTGATTCTGAAATAGATAAAATAAAAACTGTACGTGGTGAGCTACCAT
>CAMDAO010000141.1 GCA_945888595.1 Chryseobacterium gleum
ACTTTTTTCTGGATAGGATTCCATGTATTCATGAAGTCATACAGCCCAGTTTCGAGAAGTGGAAAATTTATCGCCCTCTAAATTCAAAAATTCATACGCAGGCACATTGTCAGGAAGGATCAAATCTCCATGATCTCTCAATAAAATTGGAAAAATAATTGCGTGAAATACGATGTTATCTTTCCCTATAAAATGAATCAATTTACGATCCCCTGTCCAGTAATCTTTCCAGTCTTTATTATTGTCCAAGGCCCATTGTTTGGTCGCTGAAATATATCCAATCGGCGCATCCAACCACACATATAGCACCTTTCCTTCAGAATTTGGCAACGGAACTTTCACCCCCCAATCCAAATCTCTTGTCATTGCTCTTGAGTGCAAACCACCATCGATCCATGACATGCATTGACCATTTACTTGGTTTCGCCATAATTTTGCATCGTGTTGTTGAACGCCATCGAGTTTCCCTTCCTTGATCCACTCTCTCAGCCAATCTTCATGGCGATTCATTGGCAAATACCAGTGAGATGTTTCTCTTAATATGGGCGTTTTTCCGCTTAAAGTAGATGTTGGATTAATCAATTCTGTCGGACTTAAATCTGATCCACATTTTTCACATTGATCTCCATACGCAGAAGGATTTTGACATTTCGGACATTCACCCGTAATGTAGCGATCCGCTAAAAACTGACTATATTCTTCATCATAATATTGCTCCGAAGTTTCTTCCGTGAGTTTTCCTTTGGCGTGTAATACCTTAAAGAAATCTTTCGCTGTTTCATGGTGAATTGGAGAAGAAGTCCGGTGAAAAATATCAAACGAAATATCGAAATCACGAAATGATTTTCCAATTTGTTCGTTGTATTTATCGACAATTTCTTGAGGTGAAATTCCTTCTTTTTTTGCTCGCAACGTAATCGCAGCACCATGTTCATCACTCCCACAAATAAAGGCTACATCGTGGTTATTCATGCGCAAAAAGCGAACGAAAATATCAGCAGGAAGATAAACGCCCGCAACGTGTCCTAAATGAAGGGGTCCGTTAGCATATGGAAGGGCTGCCGTGACAGTGTATTTTGCTTTACTCATGAAAAAGTGTTCTTTTTGAAGGGTAAAGATACTGAAAAGAGATGAATAGAATTGGTGAGACGTTCTTAATTAAACGAAATATAAAAAGAAGACCGTGCTATTTATATCTCACTTATTACTTTTTTAATCTTTTTCTTTGCCGTGTGAATAACAGAAAATTCTAATCCTTTATTTTTATATTCATACAAATAACTGTTAACAGCGCAATAACTAGCCCGAAACGTGTTTTCTTTTACGCGTAAACCAAAGTTAAAAATAATTGCATTTTTATTTCTAACGCCCACACCAAAAATGGTTTCATAATCATGTGTCAACTTATAATACAATAAGACCCCAACGTTTAATTCATTTGCCTTGTTTTGGGCCATAATTAAAATTTGTGGTTTCAATGTTAATTTTTCATCTGCCTTATAAATCGCCCCAATATTTACATTGTATTTTAATGCCATAGGCAACTGAACGCCATTTATTTCTTTCGAGGGGTTTGAAATATTGTAAACGGATCCACCACCATAAACAGTTAACTTATCGTTTAAAAGTTTTTTTCTATAGTATACCCCAAAATTGACATTAAACTTATACACACTTAAAACCGTCAAATTTTCACCGCTAGATATGTTCCTGTCAAAACCATCCGCCGCACTGGCAGAATATTGTGATCCATAGGTAAAATTTTGCGGATTAAACGCTGTGTTTAAAACACCCAGCTGTAATCCAACAGATAAATTTTCTCTATCTCTTCCATCCGCATGGTTAATTTTATATGCTGTGGAAAACATAAAGTTATTTGAATTAAAGACACCATCAACACTTTTATTATTTCCATAATATTGACCTATAGAAAATTTAGCATTAATAGGAATATCTATACCCGCCGCAAAACTTTTAAATGAACCTGGTGCATTCGAATAATTTGCGATTTGATCCCGATAATTGAAATTATAATGAACCCCTTTGTTTTCCGAAAGTCTCTCACCATTCAATGCCGGATTTAAGTTTAATGGATTTGATTCATATTGAGCTAAATGAAAATCTTGCGCAAAGGTTACCTGCATTAATAAGAATTGCGCTATTGTTAAATAATAAAAAATATTCATGGCTCGCATTTTATCGATTAAGATTAACTACTCCGTATTTACTAATGGGTTGATTGTCCAAGGTTTTTCCAGAAATTATATATTCATAAGCACCATTAGGCTGCAACACGTTATTATATTTTCCATTCCATCCTTCATTTTGTGAAGAACTTACAAAAATTTGATTTCCCCATTCATTCATGATTTTAATTTCAATCTCTAAAAAGGGTCCTCCCTCAATTAAAAACTCGTCATTGTTTCCGTCACCATTTGGCGAAAATGCGGAAGGAACTGCTATTTTATTGGATGCAGATATCTGTATTTCCAAACAAGATGTGTCTTCACATCCAAATGAACTATACGCCGTTAAGCAAACGACAAACTGACCAACATCAATAAAATCATGAGAAGGGCTCAGTAAATTAGAAAAGTAAGAATCACCAAAATCCCATTTCAAACTCGAATAATTAGCAGATTCATTTGTAAAATCGACTATTGCATTTGGAATGAACGCGAAATCAGTTGAAGCAACAAAACTAGCTGTTGGAGCTGTTTGCATCGAAATATAATTTATTTTACTGATTGAATCCATACATCCTTCAGGAGAAGTAACTACCTCTTTGATCGTGTATGAACCGTTTGTAGAAAAAGTATGCGACGGATTTTTTTCTGAAGAAATGTCGGTATCACCAAAACTCCACGCATAGGTTGAATTGATTGGAGTAGAAGAAAGATCCGTAAATAAAGCAAGTAAAGATCCGCATCCTAATGAATCATTGACCGTAAAATTTACCACCGGTGTAGCATCAATGGTTACATTCTGTACAATTGTATTGCTACATCCCTGACTTGTTAAAACGTTTAAACTTACAACATACGTTCCAGGCGTAACATACACAAAAGTTGGATTTTGACTAGTACTAGAACTTCCATTTCCAAAATCCCATGACCATGCAGAAATAGTTCCATCCGAAATCGTTGAAAGGTCACTAAAATTAGTCGCAGAATTTACACATCGATTCGTATCTGAAAAATCTGCTTGTACACCATTTAAAACATTAATATAAGCGCTCATACTCATTGAGTCTTTACATCCACCTGGGGCAGTAACTAATAAAGACACATCAAAAATGCCGTCATTCACATAAACGTGTGTTGGATTTTGATTAATTGCTGTCAAGCCATCACCAAAATCCCAAAGATAAGAAGCGCCAACAACGGTAGTGGATAAATTTTGGAAATTGACCGAAAGGGGTGCACAACCAGAAAGATTAGGTGTTGTAAATTGAACGGTAGGAATTTCATTTATAATCGTGGTTTTAGAAAAAGTACCAGCACAACCCAGATTATTTATTGCTATTAAAGTAACTAAATAACTACCTGGCGTAGAATAAATATGTGTTGGATTCTGTGTTGAACTAATTCCGCCATCTCCAAAACTCCAACTCCAAGAAATAATACTTCCTGATGTGATGGTAGAATTATCGATAAAATTAATGAGCTTATTTGCACACCCATCGGTTGATGTAAAATTAGCAGCTGCCGCATTGATTACATTGATATACCCTGGTTTAAGCAAAGAATCGCTACAGCCATTCAAAGACGTAACCACAAGTTTAACGGGGAAAACGCCACTTTCTAGGTAGGTATGTGAAGGTGTTTCCGAGGTAGAAGTTAAATTGTCTCCAAAGTTCCATAAGTACGTTGAACCAGCTGGAGCAACCGATAAATTACTAAAATTAACAAAATGTGGCGAACAACCAGCAAGGGCATCTCCCAAAAACTGAACTAATGGTTTACTAGCGATTACTAATACGTTTGAGATATTAGCAAAAGAACCTGAAGAACTTGTGACGATTAAATTCACCGTATAACTTCCGGAAAAAGAATAAATATGGGTAGGATTTTGAACTGTACTTGTTGTTCCATCTCCAAAATTCCATTGCCAAGCTGTTATAGTTCCTGTTGAATAACTAGAATTATCAAGAAATGAAATGACGGATCCTGCACATGTTCCTGTTGAAGAGAAAGATGCTGTTGGTTTATCAATATATATTGACTCTATAAAAGTGTCTGAGCAACCATGATTTGTTGTTGATGTAAGCGAAGCAGAATAATAACCTCCAGAAACGTAATGATGAGAAGGGTTTTCGTCACTGCTTGAACCACCATCTCCAAAACTCCAATTCCACGTTAAGGTATCCAATGAACCGATGGGAATATTATTCGTGAAAAATACTGAATCCAAAGACAAACCAATTGTATAAGAAAAATTAGCGACGGGTCTATTAAAAACTGTTATATCTTGAATAAATGAATAATTACATCCTCCTTCAGTTGACACATTAATGGACACTGGATATGTTTGTGGATCAACAAAAACAGCTGTTGGATTTTGAATATTGGCAACAGTCCCGTTGGCAAAATCCCAATTCCAAGAAGTGATGGTTTTACCATAAATAGAAGCTGGGAAACTTAAATCTACTGCTGAATTAGTGCAATAAGTAGTGGGTGAAGTTGCTGTTGGTCCTGAGCTAGTAGAAGAAAATAACATTTTATGATTACACTCTAAACCATCGAACAACGTTGTTATTTGACTAAAATCAGAAGTGTCGACTGCTGTACAAGCGTCTGCTAATAAAAAACGAACGATTAACAACGTCGTATTATTTGGTACTTGATAGGATATAGATGGACCCGAGGTAGTGTTTCTTAAAAAACGGTCAGACACATTAAAATAGGTATAGGTATCTAGCGATGAAATCAATGAAATGGTCGAATTATAGGTCATCTTAGATTCGTTGAACTTGAACCAAAAATCGAACGAACTTGGGTTAATCTCCGTTTTAATATACATTGGAATGTCTAAATAATAGAACCCAGATGAAGAGGTAAATACCGAATTATTTAAATCGAAAAACATGGTATCAGTTACTGCTGGCGGCAGAGGCATTGGAAGCTTTTTAACTTTCCCACTGAAAGATTCATTTGCTACTACATTAAAACTTGCCAGAAACACAAAAAAATAAATAAATAACTTCATTTTAACTTACTTAAAAACATTAAATACCCTCTTAAAATGCTGTTCTACGATTTACAAAGTTAGGACAAGTATCAACAGAAACATTACATTCAATGTTATGATATCTTTAATAAATGCGTCTGTTTATAC
>CAMDAO010000142.1 GCA_945888595.1 Chryseobacterium gleum
TAATGCCATCAATAAATGAGCGGTTAATCGATAATGACTGACATCTGGTTGATCAACTAATCCACTGGCCACCATAAACCAACCCAAAGCACCTTGCAGTCCCCCTAAAATCAATACTAAAAACATTTTTCTATTTAAACCATTTGCCTTGAAATAGCCTTTTTTCCAAAAATATAAATAAGGAATAAGGAACACAAAACCCATTATTCTTCCCCATAGACGATGAATATATTCCCAGAAAAAAATCGTTTTAAAACCTTCGATTTTCATATCTGAATTTTCTAAGATAAACTCAGGCGTTTTTTGATATTTCTCAAAAGCTACTTGCCATTCAGCATCCGTAATGGGAGGAATTGTTCCACCCACCACTTTCCATTCCGTGATAGAAAGACCTGAACCTGTCAAACGCGTAATTCCTCCGATCGTAATCATAATCATAATCATCACGATACCAGATCTTAACCAAAATATAATCTGTTTGTCCTTCATAGCCGAAAAATTATGTCACAAAAATACTATTTTTAACTACATATTCTTGCAATAATTGGGAGGAAAAAAATTAAATTTTCTATCCCTTTTTACTATACAAGCAGAAATAAAGCATCTATAAAACGATAGAGAAAGTATTAATTGAACAAAATTAACTCAATATACTGTCTTAAAAATAGTTATACTACTATTTTATTGCTAAATAGTGGTAAAAAATTTTAATTAATCGTGAAATAGTGTCGTTGTACTCTATTGATTTCGCCCTCAATTCAATCCTTCCAATTCTTAATAATCATTGCGCTGCCTTGCCAATCAGAAATTTCGATTAACGACTCAGGGATAGTCACAATAAATTCATCGATTGCTACACGAATACCTTCCCACGTGTGGTTATAATCATGAATAATAATAACGCCACCCGGAGAAAGTTTTGGATAAAAATAATGCAATGCGTCAATGGTCGGCTTATATAAATCAGCATCCAAATGAACGAAAGAAAATCTATCCTCACGGAGATCTTTAGCAGTTTCAGGAAAATAGCCCTTGTAGAAATACACGTTGGCACTGTCTTTAAACAGCTCTTTTACTGCTTCTAACTTTGTGTCTGAGAAATTATCCGTTGTATACCGTTCATCTTTAAAATTCTCTTTTTCTAAATCTTTTCTATCAAAGCCTTCGAATGTATCAAAAAGATGAAGATTTCTAGTAGAGTCCATTTCATGAATCATTTCTGCTGTCTCGCCTTGATACACTCCTACTTCAACAAAGGCACCTTCAATTTTTAATCTTTTTAAACGCTCAATTTGAAACCAAAAATTATACAAGCGAACTTTATCTCTATAGGTACGCTCCATCTTTTTTAATTTCTTAGAAATAATCCCTTTTAGTAGGCTTTTTTCCCAATTAGCAGGTTTACTTATTTTATAGGACCAAGACGTTTCGAACACTTTAAACCCCAAAAAGAGAAGTGCAACAATTAAAATAGTGCTAATCATCTGAAATACATCAATCGACAAAAACATATACTTTAAAATAAACAATTACTAATTGAGCGCTAAAGTAATAAATTAGGATGAAAGTACTCGAAAGGAATTAAAATCGATAATTAAGTTTGGTTGAGTAATTATATAGTGAAATTACAGCATCAAAAATCACGCTTTGCGTTTTTACATTTTGTAATTACTAGTCTTTCAGGCTATAAATTATTTTTTGAAGATCCGCTTTAAATTTATCTTTGTTTTCCAATGTTACCCATGACAAAACTTTATAATATGAAGTCTTTGTTTCAACAATACCAACTAAATAATAAATTTCTGTTTCAGCATCCTGATCGTAATAGGTAACATCACATTCAATATAATTTATTTCTCCATTTTTTTGAGCCTGAGGTTTTGAAACTTTTCTCTTTTTTTCATCTTTTACAAAGTCTTTTATGAAATCCTCATAAAATTCATTAATTGAAGAAAATTTCATATCAGATAAGGCTAAGTCTTCTTTGGTGTCGAAAATAATAAAACCGTAAATATCTTTTACAGTGCTCTTATATTCTATTGCTGACACACTATTCATGCCGATCGTTCTACTCATGTATTCTGGTAAACTTACGTCAAAAGAATGGCCAGCTCGATATTGTTTTAATTCAGTTTGTGAAAATGCTGTTGCGGTCATTAAAACCAAAGAAGTTGTGAAAATTGCAATTGTTCGTTTCATGTTTTTTAGTTTGGCGTTATGTTATTAATTATTAGATTTATAGTAACTTTTGGGCTACCCGAAACATCAATTTTATAGGTAGTAATTGGAACCTGGCCGCTAAATTAATCATTTTTCAACTTCGAGCTATTCCGATTTTGTCTTTTTTAATTTATTTTTTTCAAGATACTTTCACACTTCATATTGAAGTTTTTTTCGCACAATAAACTCAATCTTCTTCTTTAATACGATAGGTATTACTCCGGCAAAAATAAAAATTAAGGCGTGAAATGTAAATGAACGTATATCTTCTATCCATGTCAAAGTATAGATTACACTCGTAAAAATAGTTATTGTTTTATCAAACCATTTTTTATTTACTATCCTCATTAAAACATTATTTATCAACACCAATGCTATGAAGAAAATTGAGGACATGATAATAGCAAATTGACTTGGGTATTCAGGTTTCTGAACAAAGAAATAACCTATTAGCCAATTCAAATTTATGAATAGAAAGAATAAAATAATTTGAAAAATAAATGTTATTACATTTCCCATAGTCTTTTTTGTTGTTATTGGTTTTTATTGGTTTTTATGAGTTCGGATATCCAGTAAATACTTCCTTTTTCTACGTTATATATCTTCGTATATGTTAACTGATATCAAATACTATTTTTATCAACGTATAAGTTCTTATTGCTCAGACTGTAATTCTTTTATTTTCTTCAATTCATCTTCGGTTACAACCCAAGTCTTTGCCCATCTGTCATGCCATCCGTTGCTGAAATTGTCGCCCAAGCAAGAAAATGCTTCAAAAGGCACAAGCCTAATAAGCGACCTAAAAGCTATCTGCTGAAGCTCCGGCTTTTGTCCATATTCATTTATTACAATGCTCTTTGATAGAAATTTACCAGGAGTTTTTTGCCAAATTACTTCAAAAATAAAATAGTAAAGAGGGTAAATAAGAAGATTTGCGTTGAGACTAATAAATGCAATAGTTATAGAGGTATTTGAAGCTGTATTGTGGTCTACCAAGGCAAAAATATAATTTACGAAATAGGACAAAATTTGAAAACATATAAAATCAACAATAAAATGTCCAAATCTTGGACCTGCTTTTATACTTTTTACTATCCTCTTCGAGATATATTCTTCTTTTTCAGGAATCCGATTACCATTCGCGTCTTTCCAATATTTGGTTCTCCATTTTTTTTCAGTTAATTCAGTGATTTTTTTCATTAGCCTTGCTTCCTTGTTATTATTTTTAAAGGTACATTTATTTTTTAAATCTAGAAATAATAGAAGGGGTTTTTAACGCAAAAACAACTTCTCGAATGATTGTTTTCAATACTTTGTGTATTAAAAGGAAATGTTTATCTGAAGTATTTAAAATCCCCCTGCACCAAATTAACATCCTCAGTCGCTAAATTTCCCAAAGCGTTTTTCCAACGCAATTGTTCTGTAATCAAAAATTTGTTGCAGTTGTTTTTTTATAAATAATGAATTAGCAAGAGCACCCAAAAATCCCATGGGAGGCTGATACGTAACTATATCTGTCATTAAAACACCGCCTTCGATTTGTTCTATTTTATGCTGGTGATGCCACATTTTGTAAGGGCCAATTCTTTGCTCATCTACAAAATATTCATGCACACGTACTTGCGTAATTTCTGTCATCCAATTCAGTTTAATTCCGAACATTGGACTTACTTTGTAGGTAATAATCATTCCTGGATACATTTTTTCTGCACCCGTATTCCCCGTTACTGTAAAACCCATGTGCTCGGGTGTTATTTCTTTTAAATTTATCGGAGAAGAAATAAAATCCCATATCTCTTCTAAAGAAACTGGTACTTTTTGCGTTTTAATTAATTGATAAAATGCCATACTTTTTATATTTTTAGTGTTGACATACCGCCATCCACGTGCAGTATTTGTCCAGTGATCCAACTCGCCTTTTCAGAAAGCAAAAATTCAACCATGTTGGCTATGTCTTCCGTTGTTCCAACTCGTTTTAATGGGTGTCGTTGAGCGTTTGCTTCTCTTTTTTGGTCATTATTTAATAATGAAGCAGCAAGCGGAGTATCCGTTAATGAAGGTGCAATGCAATTGATTCTGATTTTTGGAGCATACTCAGCGGCCAACGCTTTTGTTAAACCTTCAATTGCTCCTTTTGATGCAGCTACTTGCGAATGAAATGACAACCCCACTTGAACAGCAACGGTAGAAAATAAGATGATGGCAGCATTGTCGCTATTCTTTAATTTCGGAGCAACTGCTTGTATCGTTTTTATTGCGCCAACAACTTGTAAATTATAATCACTGATAAAATCAGCTGGTTTTATTCTTTCAAATGGTCGCAAGTTGATACTTCCAGGACAATATATAACTCCATTTAAGGTTTCGGGTAAAAAATCAAATGCAATGTGTTCATCCAAAACATTCATTGGATAAAATTGAAGTAAAGCATTCTCTGACTGAATCTCATTTTTACAATACGTTCCAAATACCTGATGACCTGATTCGGAAAGTTGTTCAGCCAATTTTTTTCCTATTCCTGAAGAAGCGCCAATTATTAAGTAATTTGCCATAAATTATTATTTCTATTTGTTTTTTTTCAATCTTCTTAGGTAAATAGGGCCGGTTGGCAATGTCCAATAACGGAAAGTAAACGCATAAAATTGCAATCTCACTTCAGTGAATAGTATGCACAAGCTTGAATCTTTACTGTTAGCTCGATGTATTATTCTATCAATATGACTTTACTAATTAAAGTAAGTAAATTAATTCATCCAAGTCCTAGAAAGATACTAGGGCTTTTCTTTTTAATTGTTTGTAACAAATGTACATAATTTAGATTGCAAAACAAGTTCAATTAGGTTGTTTTAACTTGGAATTAATATGAACTTATTTAAACTTATTTACTCTTGAATCAATCCCCTGTGAATCAAGCAGAAAAACTTTGGAAATAGATTATTTCTTTAAGAAAACTTAATAATTAAAAGTGTAATTTTATAAATATGAAGTAGGAAAAGCTGTTTTTGAATTACTTTTTGACAACTTACCATGGAAAAATATGAATATAGAGCACACGAGATAATTTGTAATTTTTTCGAGCTAAAACGATCATCACAAGTA
>CAMDAO010000143.1 GCA_945888595.1 Chryseobacterium gleum
TTATTCACGCAAATTAAACTGCCTGTGAAACATGCTCTTAGAATTCAATTATCCGTCAAAAATATTTTTAATAGTTCCTACGCATACATGCGCTATTTTGTAATGCCAGGAAGAAATTATTTAATTACTTTGAGTTATGCAATCAATTAAAATCTTTTTAGTAATTATATTATTAGTAGGCTGTAAGCCAGAAAAAATAAAGAATTCTGTTACTTCACCAGCTGTCATGAAGAATGGAATGTTGGTGCTCTGCGAAGGACTTTTTCAGCAAAATAATTCAACAATTTCATGGGTTGATTTTACTAGTGGAGGTTCAGATGATCTGTTTTTTACAAATAAAACGAGTCGACTTTTGGGGGACACAGGAAATGACATGCAAGAATATGGAGGAAAAATCTACATAGTTGTAAACGTTTCCAGCACGATAGAAGTTTTGGATAAAGCAACAGGCGCCTCAATTAAACAAATTTCTATGATGAATGGAAGCATAGCCAAGCAGCCAAGATCAATTGTTTTTAATGGTTCGAAAGCATTTATTACCTGTTATGATGGATTTGTAGATGTTCTTGATACAGCCAGTTTAAGTATTACGAAAAGAATTGCAGTTGGATCAAATCCAGAAGGTTTATCTGTTTCTAATAACCAATTGTATGTAGCCAATTCTGGTGGGTTAAATTCGCCAAATGTGGATTCAACTATTTCAGTAATTAATTTGAGTAGTTTATCTGAAATAAAAAAAATAACGGTAGGTAAAAATCCAGGTAAAGTTGTCACTGATTCTCAGGGAGATGTTTATGTAATTACGAGAGGAAATTATTCAACAATTCCTTCGCGTATGGTTCGAATTAATTCGATGACAGATCTTGTCGAAACAACTTTTCCTTTTGAGGCATCAGGAATAGAAAAAATGGGCGATAACCTACTGATTAGCAATTATAATTATGCAACATCTACAAGTAATATTGCGTTGTTTGATGCCGTTTCTGAGACCATTTCAAATCCGTCCTTGATTGATAACAGTCAATTTACCACATTGTTTGGTGTGAAATATAGACCTTCCAATTCTAAAATTTATTGTTTTGATGCAATGGGATTTTCAAATACAGGCTATGTCCGTGTTTTTTCAAGTTCAGGCGTATATGAAACGAGTTATCACGTGGGGTTAAATCCAAATAATATTGTTTTTTATGACTAAAAACAAAGACAATAAGAAACAATATTATTCGATTGTTAAAATTTTCGCTTTTTCGCTGATAATTTCAGTTATCGGGCTTTGTAGCTTCAGTACAAGATGTTATTCTCAAACATTTGCGTCAGTACCAGGAACCATTGGGACGACAGCGATTCGGAATGATTCATCCATTATTGTGGCTTGGGCTACAGGTGTTTCAATCGTTCGTGGATATATGAACATTGCCAATCCATCTGCAGGATTAGTCTCTTTTGGGTTAGATACTGAAGCAATTGGACCAGCAGAAGGGAATAGCACAAATGTTGTATCTATTGGAGATTCAGGAGTGGCAGTTTTAACGTTTGATCGAGGAATTAAGGATGAAATTGGTCCTGATTTTGCAATTTTTGAAAATGGATTTACAGACAATTTTATTGAATTAGCTTTTGTTGAAGTTAGTTCGGATGGTATTCAATTTTTTCGATTTCCATCCATAAGTGAGGCACCTTTTATTGTTCAAACTGGTACTTTTGATTTCACAGATTGTCGCTATTTCAATAATCTTGCGGGGAAATATCGACAAGGTTTTGGAACTCCATTTGATTTAAATGAGTTAGCGAGTATTTCAGGATTAGATATTTCAAATGTTACCCATGTAAAAATTATCGATGTAATTGGAACCATTGATACGATCTTTGGTAGTTTGGATTCCCAAGGACATCTCATTAATGATTTATACCCTACAGAATTTGCCGCTGGAGGATTTGATCTTGATGGAGTTGCAGTAATTCAGCAGGCACCTTTATCGATTAGTGAGCAAGAAATGATGGTTACTATTTTTCCTAATCCAGCGTCTGAAAGTATTACAGTTTCTATACCAAATGAAAGTTTGATTCGATTATTCGACATGACTGGAAAAGTTGTGTATGAAGAACAGGTGCCTCAAACTTCAAAAATAATTGATATTTCAAAGTTTGAGGCAAGTGTACTTTTTATTGAAATTTTGAATACGAAAAATAGAATAGTAAGAAAAATATCAATTCTTGACAACTAGTTTTTCATCAATCCCCCAATTATAGGTTAAAGATTACTTTAACACTAAAGTTTCTCCCCATATTGTAGACTCCAGTTCGTCCGGTTAACATATTTTGAGGAGCGTATTTCAACCTGCTCAAGTGACTTTGATAGGATGCATTCGCTACGTTTTCAGCGCTCACATAAATACTCATAAAATTAGGTTTGTCAAACGCTTTTATATTTCCACCAATTCCAGCACTTAATAATGTGTAAGATGGTGTCGCAGTTTCTGTAGTATACGCTTTGAAATACTTGTTTTGTTGAAAGTACATGTCAACCGCAACTTTCACGTAGGTATTGGATAATTTTTTACCTGTTTTTTTAAATTGTGCTTTCAACTCTCCTCTGTACTTTGGTGCAGGAATAAAAGGCAAGTATTTTGTGCTGTCAGGTTGGTTTTTTTGAGTAGCTTGAACAAAGCAAAATGAGTTTTCAATATGCAACCAATCAAATGGATGAGGATGCACATCGAGGTAGATTTCACCCCCAATTAACGTTGCGTTTCCCTGCGTAAATTTAAATGCTGGAGAAGGATTCGAAGGGTCGGGTATTGAATCACCACCGAATACACTTGGGAGTTTTTCTGAAAAAATGTAATTAGAAATAATATTTGTAAAAGGAGTGAGCTCAAAAGTAACGTGGTCGGAGTTTAAAAAATAAGCAAGATCAATTTGGTGACTAATTTCTGATTTTAAATTGGGAGAACCGTATTCAAATCTTAAAGTACCTTCGTGCTGACCAGTGGATGCAATTTCAGCAATATTAGGAGTCCTAAATCCTCTGGAAAAATTTAACTTAATGGTGGATTTCTTTTTGATTTGATATGAAAACCCAATACTTCCCGAAAAGCTGTTGTAATTATTATTGAACTGCTTAAATTTTATACTTGTGGAGTCATTCTGAATGTTTACCGGAAGTCCTACATTGTCTAAAATTAATTCCTTTGCATTGATGTTTCGGTTGTCAAATCTTACACCGCCTGCGAATGTTAATTTTTTAAATGTTTTCTGTGTAAATAAAAATCCTCCAATGTCAAAAAGAGCGTATTCGGGAATTAAAAATTCTAATCCCTTGTTCAGATTACTTTGTTGCATCCCACTAATACCTATTGAACTTTCCCATCCTTTCATTTCAGCGAAATTATATTTCAAATTATAGTTGAAGGTGCTTAAGTCAAAAAACAATGCCTTGTCTTCTGGGTTGACAATATCTCCAAATTCCTTTCTTTTGTTATTTTGGAAACCTGCGTCGAAGTTAATAGTCCCTTTTTTTAGAATAAAATAATTATTTGTGAGAATTCTGAAGTGATTTATTTCTTGATGTGGAAACCCAATGTTATATATGTTTAACGAAAGTTCTTTCGCTGATATATTGGTTGTACTGCCAGTTCCATCTGGAATATCAGTGATGAAATTTCCTACACTATCTCTTTCGCCTTCCACCATATTTATGATAGAATTGTAGGTGCTTATATTGACATGTGAATAGCCCCATTTTTTATTTACACCTACAAAAAGTCCCCCATTAACTTCTTGAAATCCAGAATTAAAAACCTTTCCATCATAGTTGTTTTGATAATTTCCTGCAAACTTGTTACTGAAACGAGCAAGCCATTGAACGCCATTTTTGTTGCCTGCAGTTGAAAGGGAATTACCGATTAAATTATTATTACTTTGATAGTTGGAAATAAGTTGACTTTTTATTTTTCCTACTTGCGGTGCTTTGGGTGAAATAAAATTTAAAACACCAGCAATGCCATCCGAACCATACATTAAGCTGCCCGGTCCTTTAACAATTTCAATTCTTTCGATTGAATATTCATCTATTTCAATACCATGTTCATCACCCCATTGTTGACCTTCTTGGCGGATACCATTGTACAGAGAAATTACTCTATTGTAGCCTAAACCGCGAATGGTTGGTTTAGAAATTCCCGCGCCAGTAGTAATTTGACTAACACCTGGGATATTTTTTAAAGCGTCGATCAAATTCGTTGAACTGTTTTGATTGAGAAGTCCAATATCGATTGGTTTAATAATAATTGGACTTAATTTTAATTCAGTAGAGCGGGAAACTGCAGTAATTACCACTTCATTTAGTTCTGATACAGATTCCGTTAATAGAAAATCGATTACTGTATCTTGGCTAATTTGTCTATTTTCAACTCTTTTTTTGTATCCTCCTAAACTTACTTCAAGGAGATAATTCCCTTTTGTAATATTTTCAAATTTGAATTTCCCTTCCTGATTTGTATAGGTCGTAATCTTTAGGTCGTTAATATATACGGCAACGCCTGTTAAAAATTCGTTTGTTTGCTCGTCTTGGATAGTACCCGTAATTGTATATTGTGCTATAGCATTATTCGTTATGAAAAAAAACATAACGAGACTATAAATGATTTTTACTTTCATCTTTATTTTTTTGAAAATGTATCAATGACTAGTCAGGACAAGAAATTGCCCTGAGAGAAAATTAAACGGAAAAAGATAAAAGAGAAGGTGGACCTTTATTCGTAAAAACAGAAGGAAAGCAGTTAACATAATTTTCAGTAATATTTAATGGTTTACTGGTTTGCTCTTTCGCTATTTTTTGTTTTAAAAAATCTAGAAATGAATGTGGAGAAATGGCATGCAGGTCACACAGTAAGCATTTTTCCGGAGTGTTGGAGATATGAGAAGTATGAGAGCATTTACCGGCATGATTTGAATAGTAAATCGCTTTTTCACAAGACGAGGCTTTCTCAAAACTAACGATTTCTGCATCGTGATGATGGAATAAAACAGTAGGATTACTGCTGAACAAATAGATCAGCACTAGAAATAAAACCTTGACTTGTATTTTCCTTCTTTTTTTCAATTTAAAACGTGAAGTCGAGTTACAAATATAGGGGGATTTAGAGAATGAAGTCAGAAATTTAGAATTATATTCTGATTGTTGGCAAATTATTTGTCTTAACAATTGATTATCTTCTAACTAGTATGATCGCAGACAATAACCCAATTTCCATTTATTTTTTTCCAAAGCAACGTAAAATATCCACCAACTGGTTTTTCTTTTGTT
>CAMDAO010000144.1 GCA_945888595.1 Chryseobacterium gleum
ACTTGAATTTCGCCTTGTTTAATAACAGAGGTATTACCCATTGAATCTCTATGCTCAAGAGCCCCTTTTAATGGAATAGTAATTATTTCCATATTATCATGGGGATGAGTTCCAAAACCCATTCCTGGGGCTACAATATCATCATTTAATACCCGCAATGCGCCGAAATTAATATTTTCTGGATCATAATAGTTGGCAAAACTAAATGAATGTTTTGCAAGTAACCAGCCATGATTTGCCTGTCCCCTATCCGTCGCTGAAAATATTTTTCTTTTCATTTTAAAAGTTTCTTTTAATTAAAAATTCAGGAGTAAAAATAATGATTAAAAGCACTGTATTCTGATGTTGGTAAAATTAAACAGGAATTAGGAGTAATTTTAGTTAAATCAATGCTCAGGATCTTTGCTTTAATCGATTAAAAATACTATTTTTGCAAGTTAAAACAAGTAGTTATCCCAATTTTTCATGGGACTAACAGTAGCGAAGCTATGCGTAAACCATTCATTAAAAAACGTGTAGTTTATATATTCTAGAAAGGACACTATGGAAATAAAAAATATTTGTTGTATTGGAGCGGGATATGTGGGAGGACCTACAATGGCAATTATTGCTCAAAAATGCCCCAATATTAAAGTAACCGTTGTAGATTTAAATGAAGCAAGGATCAATGCTTGGAACGATTCTAATCCGGAAAACATTCCGATTTATGAGCCAGGATTGAGTGATATTGTTTCCGAAACAAGAAACAAGAATTTATTTTTTTCTACCGAGGTTGAAAAAGCAATTGATCTGGCAGATATTATTTTCATTTCTGTAAATACTCCAACTAAAACGTATGGAGAAGGAAAGGGAATGGCTGCTGACTTGAAGTACATCGAATTATGTGCAAGACAAATAGCACAAGTTTCAAAATCCGATAAAATAATTGTAGAAAAATCTACATTACCCGTAAGAACAGCTGAAGCAATAAAAAGTATTTTAGATTCTACTGGAAACGGTGTAAAATTTCAAATTTTATCAAATCCTGAGTTTTTAGCGGAAGGCACAGCAGTTTCAGATCTATTAAATCCAGATAGAATTTTAATTGGAGGAGAAGATACTGAAGATGGTAAAATTGCCATGCAAGCTTTGGTTGATGTGTATGCGAATTGGGTTCCTAAAGATCGAATATTAACTACGAATGTATGGTCTTCTGAACTATCAAAATTAACAGCGAATGCATTTTTAGCGCAACGCGTTTCTTCTATAAATGCAATGTCTGAATTATGTGAAAAAACGGGTGCAAATGTAAACGAAGTAAGCAAGGCAATCGGGATGGATAAAAGAATTGGAAGTAAATTCTTGCAATCTTCTGTCGGTTTTGGAGGGTCATGTTTTCAAAAAGACATACTTAATCTAGTATACATTGCTAAATCATATGGATTAAATGAAGTTGCTGATTATTGGGAACAAGTCATTATTATGAATGATTACCAAAAAACACGTTTTGCGTCCAACATCGTGAAAACATTATATAATACAATTGCAGATAAAAAAATAACTTTTTTAGGTTGGGCATTCAAAAAAGACACAAATGACACAAGAGAATCAGCAGCGATTTATGTTGCCGATAAACTTTTAAATGAACAAGCTAAAATTTCGGTTTTCGACCCTAAAGTAGGTAAAGCTCAAGTTCTATATGATTTAAATTATTTAGAATCAAGATCTCCAGAAAATAATGAATCAGGTGTTGAAATTCATTCTGATCCATACGAAGCATGTAAAGAAACACATGCGATTTGCATTTTAACTGAATGGGATCAATTCAAATCATATGACTGGAAACAGATTTATGATAACATGAAAAAACCAGCATTTGTATTTGACGGAAGAAATCTTTTAGATTCTGAGATGCTTAAAAAAATAGGTTTTAATTATTACCAAATTGGAGTAGGTTAAAATTCAAAAGAAAAAACATTATTAAATAAAGGAATGAAATCTGCATTAATAACAGGTGTTACAGGTCAAGACGGGGCTTATCTAAGTGAGTTCTTGCTGAAAAAAGGCTACATCGTACATGGGCTTAAAAGAAGGACATCTCTGATTAATACCGATAGAATTGATCATTTATACCAAGATCCACATTTGGAAAATAAAAACTTTATTCTCCACTATGGTGATATGACGGATAGTACGAATCTAATCCGTTTAATTCAAGAAATACAACCTGATGAAATATACAATCTAGCTGCAATGAGTCATGTTGCGGTTTCATTTGAGACTCCAGAATATACAGGGAATGCAGATGGGCTTGGTACATTAAGAATACTAGATGCGGTTCGACTTTTAGGTTTAGAAAAGAAAACTAGAATTTACCAAGCATCGACCTCTGAACTTTATGGTAAAGTGCAAGAAGTACCACAAACTGAAAAGACACCTTTTTATCCAAGAAGTCCATATGCAGTTGCGAAAATGTATGCTTTTTGGATTACTGTAAATTACAGAGAAGCATATGGAATGTATGCATGTAATGGAATTTTATTCAACCATGAATCGCCTATAAGAGGTGAAACATTTGTTACTAGAAAAATCACGAGAGCTGCTTCCAAAATAGCTTTGGGCTTGCAAGATAAATTTTACCTAGGTAATCTTGATGCTCAAAGAGATTGGGGACATGCAAAAGATTATGTAAGAATGATGTGGATGATTCTTCAAGCAGATGAAGCAGAAGATTGGGTTATTGCAACCGGAACGACAACTAAAGTTAGAGAATTTGTTCGTATGGCTTTCAATGAAGTTGGAATTGAATTGGAATTCAAAGGTCAAGGAGTTGATGAAAAGGCATTTGTAAAAGCTTGCAATCATGCTGACTATCAAATAGAGATTGGAAAAGAGGTTTTATCTGTAGATCCAAAATATTTTAGACCAACTGAAGTTGAGTTATTGATTGGAGATGCATCGAAAGCTAAAAACAAATTGGGTTGGATTCCTGAATTTGATTTAAAAGACCTTGTCAAAGACATGATGAAAAATGATGTGAAATTGATGAAAAAAGATCAATATTTAAAAGATGGGGGGTATCAAACATTCAATTATTTCGAATAAATGAATAAAGATTCTAAAATATATATTGCTGGACATCGAGGTATGGTTGGCTCAGCAATTTGGAGAAATTTATCTTCTAAAGGTTACACTAATTTAGTAGGAAAAACTTCTACAGAATTGGACCTGAAAAACCAAGCTGATGTAGTAAATTTTTATAATTTAGAAAAACCTGAAATAGTAATTGATGCAGCAGCAAAAGTAGGTGGTATTTTAGCAAATAATAATTTTCCATATCAATTTATTATGGAAAACCTACTAATCCAAAACAATTTGATTGACACTGCTTTTAATACGAATGTCAACAAATTTATTTTTCTAGGCAGTTCTTGTATTTATCCCAAATTGGCTCCACAACCTTTAAAAGAGGAATATTTACTTACATTACCCTTAGAATCGACAAATGAATGGTATGCGATAGCGAAAATTGCTGGAGTTAAATCGTGTGAAGCAATTCAAAAACAATTTGGTAAAGATTTCATTAGTTTAATGCCTACAAATTTATATGGGCCAAATGATAATTATGATTTAATATCGTCGCATGTTTTACCAGCAATGATACGTAAGTTTCATGATGCGAAAAATAAAAATCAAACTTCAGTAGAATTGTGGGGCTCGGGAAATGTATTCCGTGAATTTCTTCATGTTGATGACTTAGCAGAAGCTGTTTGTTTTGCCCTAGAAAATAAATTTGAAAACAGTCTTTACAATGTGGGCACAGGTGTTGATATATCAATTAAAGAACTTTCGTACTTAATCCAAAAAATTATTGGATATAGTGGCGAAATCAAATGGGATGAATCAAAACCAGATGGCAGTCCTAGAAAATTGATGGATGTTTCAAAATTAAAAGAATTAGGATGGGAATCCCGAATGAACTTAGAAGAAGGAATAAAACAAACATATCAATGGTTTTTAAATCATCTTGAAGATTACAAAACTGTCAAATTATAATTTTAAATAATTAAAACGAAATAATAGTTGAAAATTAAAAAACATATGATTAAAGGATTTATAATTATTCTAATAATTATAGGTACAGTGTTTATTTCATTGATTCCAGGTTTTCATCCAGAAAAATCTATTAATCAGTCCTATAGTAAATCGTTAGACATGATTTTGCATAGCGGTCACTATTTAATAATCACTATTTTAATATCGTTTATTTTAACAAAATTGAATAAATTAACTATTCTATTTTATCTACTTTCCTTTTCAACACTTCTTGAAATTTGTCAAATTTGGATAAATGGAAGATCATTTACAATTTTTGACCTTTTAAGCAATATCATAGGAATTACAACTGGCATAATATTAATTAGGTTTTACAATCATTTTAAAATAGCAAATAAAAATATAATATGAAATTTCTCTTTAAAATAACTTTAGTTTTTGGTATTCTTATAGTTAATGCTTTAGATAACAACTTATTTTCTCAAATTAATACAATTGACTTCAATAAATTAAAAGTGGAACAGATAACTGCTCCTGAAATATTGAAAATTAAAAATGAAATGGTTAAAAATAATTTAACCATCGATGATTTAGAAAAATTAGCTTTAACCAAAGGTATGAAACCGAATGAGTTTTCGCTTTTGAAAATAAAACTAGAAACAGATGTCCCTAAATCAAATGTAGAATTAGGTTCAAAAATAGAAGAAGAACCTATTGAAATGGATATTGAATCACAAAATAATCCAAAAGCTTTTAAATCTAAAATATTCGGTTCTGATTTATTTACCAATCCTTCATTGACTTTTGAACCAAATTCAAATATGGCAACTCCACTTAATTATATTTTAGGAACTGGAGATGAATTGCAAATTATAATTTATGGTATACAAGAGTTTTCGACATCAACTTATGTTTCAAAAGAAGGTAAAATTAACATTCCAAATGTTGGTTTGATAAACGTTTCTGGAATGACAATTGAGGCAGCTACATCACACATAAAAAAAGCATGTAGCAAAGTTTTCAGTACCATCAGTTCGGGTCAATCTAATGTATCAGTTACACTTACTAAAATTAGAACAATTAAGGTAACGATTATTGGAGGAAAAAAATCTGGGAATTATT
>CAMDAO010000145.1 GCA_945888595.1 Chryseobacterium gleum
AAATAACCTTAAAAAAATGGAAATCAACAATGTAGAATCCATTTTATCTACTTTTGAAAATTTCATCGATATATATAAAGGTGAAAAATTTGATTTAGTTTTTATTGATGGTCATCATGATGGAATTGCCCTGCTGCAGTACCTTGAGAAATTAAAACCGTTGACACATAATGACACGCTGATTATTTTAGATGATATTCGATGGAGTTCATCCATGTTAGGATCCTGGAAAACGATTATTAACGACCCTTTTTACCATGTTTCAATTGATTTATTCCGTATGGGAATTATAACTCCTAGAAGTCAACAAACAAAAGAGCATTTTACTATTCGTTTCTAATTTTACTTGAACAGGACGTATTCTAATTGAGATTTTCTCAGTAAAAATCTTTCCTAAACCCAACGTTCAGAGAAAACAAAATTGGAGAATAAAAGTTTGATGCGATTGAACTAGCTTGGGTATTACTAGGAAGGCTAATCAAAAGATAATCAAATGTAGCGTCTAAATATATTGAACCTACACCCGGTATAGTGTATTTTGCTCCTCCACTTAGCCCAATTCCTACATTTAGAATTGTTCCTGATAAAGCGGTCCCCAGGGGCAAACGATATTTTGTTTTATCATACTCATCAACAGTAAATTTGGCTTTATTAAAGACACCCATTAAATTGGAACCGCCATATAAAGCAAATCCATTATCATACCCATCTAGTAAATAATACCTTAAACCTCCATCAATTGTCGTGTAATTAAAAGTAGTAACACCGCTGACGAATGCAACATTAAAATCATTGGGATCAATCGTCTCTAGCTGCACTGTATTCTCTTGATACAACAATGGATCCAACTTCTTTTTTCCATAGAATGAAGCTCGTAAATACATCGACACATCATTGTCTCGCGGAAACTCACCCCCTAGGTGAAATCCCACATATTTTGTAGAAGTACCAAAAGGACTCAATGTATTTAGCCCCATATTTACGCTATATTGGGCATTTAGAGTTGTTAAACTAAAAACAAGAATAATAAACAAAATTCCTTTTAACATGACCTACTTTATTTTATTAATTATATATTTTAAAGCACTTTTCAATCCTAATTTTTACTAAATCACCACCATCTCCTTCAAATTGATCAACCTTTTCTATATTTATCAAACAGTGAGGATAGACCTTGAAGAAATTATTTATTATACATTTCCAGATTATAAAAATAAGAAAAATCTAGAATATACTAGTGAAATTTAAAATAACTCAGCAAATTAAATATGATATTTTATAAATAATCGTCTTCAAATATTCTGTACTTTTGATAAAAAAATAAAAATGGCTATTTACGAATTTAATGGATTCATTCCTGTTGTTAAGGAAAGTAGTTTTGTTCACCCGCAAGCTGCAGTAACAGGCAATGTTATTATCGGAGAAAATGTGTATGTAGGACCAGGAGCAGCAATTCGCGGTGATTGGGGACAAATCGTTATCGAAGATGGATGTAATATTCAAGAAAATTGCACCATACATATGTTTCCAGGAAAGGTAACTATCTTAAAAAAAGGCGCTCACATTGGACATGGTGCAATAATTCATGGCAGTATAATAGGAGAAAATTGTCTAATAGGTATGAATTCTGTGATAATGGACGATGTTATTATTGAAAAAGAATCAATCATTGGAGCCCTCTGCTTTGTACCTGCAAAAATGAAAATCCCTTCTCGAAGTTTAGTAGTAGGAAATCCGGCAACAATAATAAAGCAAGTATCCGATGAAATGATTGCCTGGAAAACAAAAGGTACCGCCTTATATCAATCATTAACAGGTGACTGTAAGGCGACTTTAAGAGAATGTGAACCTCTCACAGAAATAGAAGAGAATCGTCCTAGTCAAGAGAACATGTTTTCTACTTGGAATTCAATTAAAAATAAATAAAGTAGAATCAAATCTCGCAGTAATTGATAATCAATAACATAATTAGAAATAATTTAAGCAGTATTTATAAAGAATTATCTGTGAAAACAGCTTCAAGATAATTACTACTTCTTCACTGTTGTACATCGACATTAACCTATCATTGGTCGATATTTTCATGAAAAAAGGAGTATTTCATGGTACTTTATCAACAAAACGATGCTTTTTTCAACAAAAACGCGCTTTTTTCTATTAAAACACTTGCACGATATAGATATTCACATATATTTGCTCAAGTTATTATTTACAAACACATTAAAAAACACTAAGCTATGAACAAAGCGGAATTAATTGATGCAATGGCATCTGAGTCTGGATTATCAAAAGTAGATGCGAAAAAAGCATTAGATGGATTTGTTGCAGCAACTGCTGGGGCAATGAAAGCTGGAGACAAAATTTCATTAGTAGGTTTTGGATCATTCACAGTAACAAACCGTGCTGCAAGAGTTGGTCGTAACCCACAAACTGGAAAAGAAATTAAAATCGCATCTAAAAACGTAATTCGTTTCAAAGCAGGTTCTGAACTTTCTTCTAAAGTTAATTAAGTCGACAATTCTTAAATGAATTTGAAAAGGGGATCTGCGGATTCCCTTTTTTTTTAGATAAATATTGAAGGGGCATTTCAAGATAATGTCTTCGCAAAATTCTCAATGAAATAGCAAATAGTGGATTTAGACCAAAAAGTATTAGAAGAATTTTATGCCATCATTTCACCCAGCAAGCAAGAAATGTATGAAAGAATTTCGAAAGAAAGAACTAATCATCTAACCGTTGTTCTAGAAAACATATATCAAGAGCACAACGCAAGCGCAGTTTTAAGGACGTGTGACTGTTTTGGGATTCAAGAACTGCATGCGATTGAAAAAAACAACCAATACAAAGTGCAAAGAGATATTGCGCTTGGAGCGGGTAGATGGGTAGATTTGTATAATTATGACCAAGGAGAGAGTCCAACACTTGATTGCATTCAAAAATTAAAGTCAAAAGGATACAAAATTGTAGCAACTACTCCCCACGAAAAAGACGTGACAATTCACGAATTAGACCTTTCTCAGCCAATTGCATTAGTTTTTGGAACCGAGAGAAAAGGAATTTCGCAAGAAATAATTGACTTAGCGGATGAATTTGTGAAAATCCCCATGTACGGATTCACTGAAAGTTTTAATATATCAGTATCCGTCGCCCTTGCTTTGAATATATTAAGAGATCGACTTGAAAAAAGTGACATTACATGGAAAATTAATGAAAGGGAGCAAACGACTCAAAAAATAAAATGGTGTAAAAAAATATTACGAAGTGGAGATGAAATGGAAGCTGAATTTAGAAGAAGACTTCAATCGCTGAATACAGATTAAAATTATAACCTAGAATGATTATTAAAAAACAATGGTGGAATTCGAATTATAACTTATTTTTTTATGCAATAAAACATTAATCGATGAAAAATCAACAATTAAACATCGAAGATCACAAATAGAATAGTATATTTGCAAAAGTATTTGAAAGACAATTAAAAATCAACACATATGGGAAGGGGAGATAAAAAATCCGCAAAAGGTAAAAGAACAATTGGTTCATACGGAGTTTCTAGAAAAAGAAAGAAAACAACGTATTCACCAACAGCTGCTGCAGTAACTACTTCAGAAGAAAAAGTAAAAAAAGAAACTGAGCCGAAAGCAGAAGTTAAAAAACCAGCTGTAAAAAAACCAGCTGTAGCGAAAAAACCAGCTGCGGCGAAAAAAGCGAAAGAAGAATCTTCCACGGAAGAATAAAGAATATAATTTTGAAAAGCTACCTCATAGGTAGCTTTTTTTTTGATGTTAAAAAAATAATTCGATTATGTAATTCATTTCTACCAATTTTTCACACCTTTGTACTAATTAAATTAACATAGAAAATCAATTAAAATGAAACATAATTTCGGAGCAGGTCCTTGTATTCTTCCTCAAGAAGTTTTTAAACAAGCAGCAAATGCAGTTTTAGATTTTAACGGATTATCCATTTTGGAAGTCTCTCATCGCCACAAAGATTTTGTTGCAGTAATGGAAGAAGCGCAAGATTTAGTAAAAAAAGCACTTCATGTTCCTTCTGGCTATTCTGTAGTTTATTTGCAAGGTGGAGCAACTTTAGGCTTTACAATTGTCGCTCTGAACATGATGCGTTCGCACAAAAAAGCAGGTTATGTAAACACAGGGACTTGGGCTTCAGGTGCCATCAAAGAGGCGAAAAAAGTCGGAATAGATGTAAATGTGCTTGCTTCTTCTGAAGATAAAAAATTTAGCTATATCCCGAAAGAATTTGATATTCCTGCAGATTTAGATTATTTACATTTCACTTCCAATAACACCATTTTCGGAACTCAATTTCATGAATTCCCAAAAACAACTTTACCATTGATTTGTGATATGTCCTCTGATATTTTTTCGAAGGAAATAAATGTTTCAGATTTTGATATTATATACGCTGGAGCGCAAAAAAATCTGGGTCCAGCTGGAGCTACTTTATACATAGTAAAAGACGAAATATTAGGTAAATCTACCTCTTCTTTCATGCCCTCTTATCTGGACTTGAAACAACAAGTTGAAAAAGAATCTATGTTAAACACACCTCCCGTGTTTTCTGTTTATGTGGCGATGTTAAATTTGAAACATATCATAGCAAATGGAGGTGTTAAAGAAATTGAGGCAACTAATACCATAAAAGCCTCTTTGCTTTACAACGAAATTGACAATAATCCATTATTTAGAGGTCCTGTCGCTAAAGATGACCGTTCAAAAATGAATGTTACATTCTTACTTAACGATGAATCTAAAACAGAATTATTTGACAAAATGTGGAAAGAGGCTGACATCGTTGGACTCCCTGGACATAGATCTGCAGGAGGGTATCGTGCTTCAATGTACAATGCTTTGCCAGTTTCGAGTGTAGAAGTTTTGGTGGAAGTAATGAAAGAATTTGGACGTAAAAACGGGTAATTAATTTTTATTTTTTTTTAATGTATGTAGGGATAGGGCATGCTCTATCCCTACATAAATA
>CAMDAO010000146.1 GCA_945888595.1 Chryseobacterium gleum
CTTCTTCAATTTCAGGACGTAATTTTCTAGCTAACGATGAAATATTAATTAAATTTTCCGACATCGCCTCTCTTAAAAAAGGACTGCGGTTTATTATATCTTCAGTTATTTTGCCTAATGATTGCATATATCTATTATTTCAGGTTTAATCAAGTTGTTATTATATTGAGTTAAAAGTAGATATTTATTTTAACACATTAGATCTTTTTTGTGTAATTTTTTTAACAAAGCGTATTGAAATACAATCAATAGTTTTTTTATAGGTTGGTTTGTAAAACTATTTCGTTCACTTTATTTAAATATAAATTGTAAACGATATCCAATTGTTCATCGGGTGTAAAAGTAGAATTATCTAGTAAAATCGAATCTTTTGTTTGCCGCAAAGGACTTTCTTTCCGTGTACTATCAATTCGGTCTCTTTCTTCTAGATTAGCACTGATTTCTTCCAAGGTAACAGAATCGCCTTTTTCTTTTAACTCCTTGTAACGCCTTTTTGCGCGCGTTTCTGGATCTGCGGTAATAAATAATTTCAGTTCTGCAGTCGGGAAAACCACAGATCCAATATCGCGTCCATCCATCACAATCCCACCGAATTCACCCATTTTCTGCTGTTCTAAAACAAGTTTTTGTCTCACTTCTTTTATACTTGCTACTTTAGAAACTATGGAAGCGACTTCAATTCTCCGAATCTTATTCTCTACATTTTCTCCATTTAATATAAGTTCAGGAGACAGTGTGTTTTCATTAATTTTGTAGGATAATTCTATTAGAGGAAGGTGTTCAATTAATAACGATTCATTTATTTCATTATCAATGGTAAGATTATTGTCAATGCAATACAAAGAAACACCTCGATACATTGCTCCGCTATCAATAAAAATATAATTAATTTTTTTTGCCAAAGCTTTTGCTAAAGTGCTTTTGCCGCAAGAAGAAAACCCATCAATTGCAATCGTTATTTTTTTGGTTTTCGTCATGATTTATTAATAATTGATTGAAAAATTAAAACTGCACTAAATTATAAATAAATATATGGAAAAAAATTACTTTATACAATTTATTTCCATCTGAAAAACTAAAATGGAACTTGGGGGTATTTTTTCTAAGTCATGGGTTCCATAGCCTAATAGTGGAGGCATTACTAATAAAACTTTACTTTTTGTTTTTAGTTTCAGCATGATTTCTTTCCATCCAGCAATTAAATCTTTTACTTTGAAAGTGACCGGTTTTTTTTGATTATCAAACACAGTTCCATTTAAGAGTGTTCCTTTATACGTAAAGGCAACGCTATCTGTTACTTGTATATTTTCGCCTTCTCCTTTATCATAAATGTGATAATACAAGCCAGAATCTGATCTTTCACACCTGATGTTTTTGGCTTTTAAATACTGAACTATTTGGGTGTCAAAATTATTTTTCTCTGCGTCAGAATATGTATTACAAGACTGTAGGATTGTTAAAAGTATAAATAGTGAGATGATTTTTTTCATGACTAAACTTATTTTTTGACTTCGTTTGATAATTAAAATTCTACAGGGGTGAGAGTGTATCCTTCTTTTTGTAGAAGTCGAATAATTCCATCTTTTCCTCCTAAATGTCCTGCTCCAACGGCAATAAAACATTTGTTTTCATGCAGCATTTCTATTATTTTAGGTATCCAAGTATGGTTACGCTTTTCTAGGAAGTCCGATTGTTTTAATGTTAACATATCTTCTCCTTCTTGAATTAACATATACAATGAATCAATATTCTGTCGTTTATAAAGTTGTTGTATTTGTTTCAATTGAGCATCTGATTTCTTAGAATCTCTAATTTCTTGCATCACCATTTCTGCTTGTTCGGATTTCTTTAAATTGTCGAACAATGACATTTGAAACTCGATTGTCTCAAGTCCTTTCTGCGCCATTTTTTTCTTTTCAGCAATGGATTGAAATTTCATCTCATAGGATTCCGTTTTTCCTAGATATTGCAATTGTGTTGCTAATTGCACAAGAACAAATGGCTTCATTTTTGACAAACTAGTTCTGAACAATTGTTCACTCATCCCCATTTTTGATCTTGCCCAAACGAATATACTGTCGGTTTGTTCTGCCGTGAAAAAATCGAATAAGGAACCTTCTTTTAGTGTGATGTATTTCAACACTTCTGCTTCATTTGGTATTCCTGCAATTTCCATTACTAATAAATCTGTTTTGGAAACAATTTTCTCTAAGTTTTTCGGAAAGTAAAAATAGTCCTTTTCTACAAGATGCATAGTGCCAAAAAGATAGCTTCCTTTAGGAATCGAGGGGCCTTCAATCTCCCATAGCAATGAACTTTTAGTAAAAGGGTAGGGGGAAATATCTGAATAGCAAAAACTTATGCCGACAATACTTAGAATAAAAATAGTAAACTGAAGTATTCTTTTTTTCATAAGGAATGTACTTTCTAACGAAGATAAATGAGATTTGAAATTTTTATAGCGTAATTTCTGCTAAATAATTATCGTCTTTTTCATAAATACGAGTTGCTTTCATCCCAACATTTTGAGCTGCTTTATACAAAGAATCAAAATCAACATATAACCAATCAAACCAAGGACCCGTCTCTTTTTTGTATTTCATTTGAAAACGAAAATTTCCGTAGTATTCCGTATTTAAATTAACCCACAAAGCACCATCTTCATCTTCATATAAATAACGTATGTCGGAAGAATCACAAAGTAATTTACCGCCATCATTTAACAATGATTTTGCATGCGCTAATGTATTTTCTAAGTTGGACAGTGAACCAGCAATTCCAATGCCATTCATTAACATGGTAATCGTATCAAATTTTTGATTTTCTAGTTTGAAAAAGTCTATTTCTTGCACAGTAAGTCCGCTACTTTTAAGATGTTCAACTGCACCTTTCGAAATGTCAATAGCCAACACATCGCATCCTTTTTTCTTCATTTCAATTGCATGAACTCCCGCACCTGCGCCAACATCTAAAACTTTTCCACTCGCTCTGTTAATGGCACAAACTTCTAAATCTGGCATTTCTTCAAGGGTCCGAAATAAGACTTCGATAGGAATTATATCGTCTTCACAAATTTCAGAACAAACAATGATGTCGTCCGGTTTATTTGTTTTTACGTATTCTAAAATCGCTTGTCCGATTGGATCTCCTTGTGTCTTTTCCATTTTTTTTAATAATCATAATTGTCAAAGCTTGACATATCATCATCTGAAAGCCCATCTTCGTAATCGTTAAATCCTAAATCATCATCGTCTTCATCATCATCATCATCACCAGAAATTTCAGCTAACAAATCTTCATCGTCACTAATGTCCGTTATTTTAGAATCCTCTGGCGGAGCCATGCCCATCGCCATAAGCACTTGTGGTTCAATAGGTGCTTCTTTTTCATACCCAACTAATTCAGCTAAGAAAATCCACATTCGTAGAAAATCATAGACCAAAATAATTTTTTGATCAGGCTCTTCAATGAAATCTTTTATGATAGCGTTTTTCATTACTGAAGGGATTGCATCAATAGAATCATCATCATACGACATGTCCATTAGGCTTATTTCGTGCCCTTTATCCCATTCATCATTGGACATATAAAATGAAGCCATTTGATCACCTTCAAATCTAAAGGAAGAAATAATCGCTTTATAGAATGTTTCGAAATTGTCTGAATCGCTAATTAGAATATCTCTAAATACTTTTTCCTGGTCTTTAGAATCGAGAAGGACTCTAAATTTTAATCCCGCCATAATTATTTTTTTTTACTGAATTGTAAAGTTATCAATTTTTTACGAATTAAAGATTCAATTAATTAGTTAATCAATCCTAATTCTTTTCCGATTTCCAACATATATTGTAGCGCATCTTCTGGATTATTATCAATTGTGCCATCTAATATCGCATCTTTGATTCTCGTTTTAATTAATCCAACTTCATTACATGGTTTCATGGAAAAAGTTTCCATAATTTGTTGCCCAGATATAGGTGGTTGAAAATTTCGAACTCTATCTTTTTCTTCGACAGCTCTTAGTTTTACAGTTACTAAATCAAAATTTTTCTTAAATTTTCGAACTTTAAATTCATTTTTTGAGGTAATATCTGCGTTGCATAATTGCATTAAATCATCAATATCATCACCTGCTTCAAAAAGTAATCTTCTTATTGCAGAGTCAGTTACAGTTCCTTTTACCAGTGCAATAGGTCGCAAGTGAAGTCGCACTAATTTCTCAACGTACTTCATTTTTGTATCCAAAGGAAGTTTTAATCGACGAAATATTTTTGAAGTCATTCGTGCTCCCATTTCTTCATGACCGTGAAATGTCCAACCAATTTCTTTGTCGAATCGTTTTGTGGGTGGTTTTGCAATATCATGCATAATTGCTGCCCATCTCAACCATAAATTCTCGCTATTTTCAGAAACATTATCCAATACTTCAAGTGTGTGGTAGAAATTGTCTTTATGTGATTTACCATCGATGGTTTCAATTCCTTGAAGAGCAATCATTTCTGGGAAAAATTGATGCAGTAATTTGGTCGAATTTAATAATTTGAATCCTCTGGAAGGAAGTTTTGAAAGAATTATTTTGTTCAATTCATCCATTATTCGTTCCATAGAAATTATTTCTAATCTGTGCGAATTATTTAAAATTGAGTTTAGACTTTTGTGCTCTATTTTAAATCCAAGTTGAGAGGCAAAACGAATTGCTCGCATCATTCTTAAAGGATCATCACTATAGGTAATATCAGGACCTAAAGGAGTTCGAATAATTCCTTTTTCTAAATCGGCTAAACCATCAAAAGGGTCAATAAGTTCTCCAAATGTATCACCATGTAAACTGATTGCAAGTGCATTTATTGTAAAATCTCTTCGGTTTTGATCATCTTCTAAAGTACCATTTTCCACGAGAGGCTTTCTAGAGTCTTGTCGGTAAGATTCCTTCCTTGCA
>CAMDAO010000147.1 GCA_945888595.1 Chryseobacterium gleum
TGTCCTAATCCATTTAGTTCGTATACGACTATTTCAATATCAAATGATGTACATATGGATGAAAATATTTCAGTTGAATTATTTGACATTCTTGGAAATAAAGTAAGAGTAATAGATGAAATAACTCAGCACGCAACAAAATTTTCTAGAGATAATTTATCAAATGGTGTTTACATTTATAAATTAATTCAAGGTGGTAAAATTATTTCTACTAAAAAATTAATAGTTCAATAATTAGTTTAATTCAAATAATACATATATATTTCTGCAATGTTAGTAGAAGAACTGAAAGATATCATTGATAAATTCACTCCAGTCACTTTAGGTGAGATGGACGAGGTAAGATTAATGAATCGCGTAGACACAAAATTTGCGTTTAGTTTCGTTGCGTTTAAAACAATTCTGGAAAAATTAAAAAATGATTATAAAACACTAGAAATAGAAGGTACAAGAACTCCATTTTACAAAAGTTTGTATTTTGATCATAAAAACTTTAAATTCTACAATGATCATCATAATGGAAGAACGGACCGTCACAAAGTGAGATTTCGAAATTACGTAGAGTCAAACTTATTTTTCCTCGAAATAAAACACAAAGTTAAAGGAAGAACAAAGAAAAAAAGAATTCTTGTAGATGGTATCCCTGATATCTTAGATGAAAACCATTTAGTTTTCCTTCGGAAGAATATTAGCCCGGAAATTGATCTCGAACCAAAAATGTGGAATTCATTTCACCGAATAACATTGGTCAACAATGAGTTAAAAGAAAGGTTAACACTTGACTTTCAATTAACGTTTGAATGGGGCACAACAAAAAGAGAATTTAACAATTTAGTGATTGCTGAATTAAAGCAAGAAAATATTAATCCAAATTCTCCATTTTATAAATTAATGAAAACAAGTATTATTCGCCCCTATCGTTTAAGTAAATATTGTGTAGGAGCTATCGAATTATATGGCATAGGTGTTGTAAAATACAATCGTTTCAAAGAAAAATTATTAAAACTAAAATCTATAAATAAACTATGATAAATTTATTCATCTCTCTAAAAGCAATGGTTGAAGTGCAAAATATTGGAATTACTTGGTTTAACCAAGACGTTTACACACTTCTTTTTAGATTAGCAGTAAACCTCGTTTTTTTAACTATTATCATACGCCTTTTATATTATCCAAAAACAAAAAGAAAAGATTATTTATTTACGTATTATTTAATTGGTCTAATTACATTCTTTCTATGTTTTGGTTTAAAAAAACTAGATATTGACACAGGAATGGGCTTAGGTCTTTTCGCTATTTTTGGCATCATTCGTTATAGAACGGACGCCATTGAAATTAAAGAAATGACCTACCTATTTCTAATCATTGGAATAAGCGTCATTAATGCATTAGCCTCAAACAAAGTCAGTGTTTCTGAAATGGTAATTATGAATTTCGTTGTGATTGGCATGACCTATGGTTTGGAAAATCTTTGGTTACTTAAACACGAAACAAGAAAAACAATTACCTACGATCGTATTGATTTAATAAAACCAGAAAAATACGAGGAAATGAAAAAAGACATCGAAGAACGTACTGGATTAAAAATTAGTCGCTTTGAAATAGGGAAAATTGATTTTCTACGAGATGTTTGTCAGGTTTTTATGTTCTATTATATCACTGAACAATCTATTTCAGATTATAGTTCAAACGCAGACATGGTTGATTAAAAAATAGATTGATCGAAAAATATGACAATTGTCTATGTTTTAGTCTAGGGTGTAGGTTTTTTTAAAACTTTTATTTTAAAAAAAAGGAAACGTATTATTCTCCTAGTTTTGTATATTTTTGTAAACATAAATTTCAATCCGATGATAAAAAATATTTTATTCTTTTGCTTTAGTTTTACTTTCCTATCTGCTTTTTCTCAAGCGGATGATATTCTAGGAAATTGGTTATCAGCTGATAAAAAAGCTCATATTGAGATTTACAAAGTAAGCAACCTCTATTATGGTAAAATGACATGGTTGCGAGAACCAAATGACCCAAAAACAGGGAAACCAAAACTCGATAAAATGAATCCTACCAAAGAAAAAAAGTCTCGTCCCCTTCTAAATTTAACTATTTTATATAATTTCAAATTTGAAAACAATGAATATAGCAATGGATTTGTTTACGATTGTAGGAGTGGAAAAGTATATGATGGAAAACTGTGGTTAAGCAATGATAATTCATTGAATATGAGAGGCTATGCTGGAATATTTTTCAGTACAGAAGTATGGACAAGAATAAAGTAAAGATAGAAAATAGATTCTTTAAGCGCTCCGTGAAATGAGCGTATCAGCATGTGGAAATTTGAAAAATAATCTCAAAAATTACCGACTTAATGTCTTACAATCTTTTTACTTATCTTTGATTCATGCAACATGTGAGATTACTCTTATTGCCTTTTGCTTGGATTTATGGGATAATTACCTACTGTAGAAATTTACTTTTTGATCTAGGAATACGTAAATCCTACTCTATTCCGAAAAAATCGATTTGCATCGGAAATCTTTCTGTTGGAGGTACTGGAAAAACACCTCATGTAGCCTATTTAACGAGCTTATTGAAAGAGACTCAAAAGATAACAATACTTAGCAGAGGTTATGGTAGAAAAACAAATGGTTTTTTGCTTGGATCTAACACTTCATCTGATACGGAAATAGGTGACGAACCGAAGTTATATATTTCCCGTTTTTTTCCTCAAATTAATGTGGTTGTATGTGAAAAAAGAGTTGAAGGCGTTCAAAAAATTCAAGCGTTATTTCCTGAAAATAACCTCATAATTTTAGATGATGCATTTCAACACAGAGCTGTAAAAGCTGGATTGAACATTCTTTTAACGGATTATTCGGCCCTATTTTCAAACGACTTTGTTCTTCCCGCAGGAAATTTAAGGGAATGGAAATCAGGTAAAAAAAGGGCTGATTATTTGATCGTAACAAAATGCCCACAGAACATCTCTGAAACTGATAAATTACGTGTAATAAAAAGTCTGCGATTTAACACAGAAAAAATATTCTTTTCTTCCATTATTTACGGTGATTTAATTCCCTTTGGAAAACCAATAAACCCAGACTTAAATAATGTTCTCTTAGTCACTGGCATTGCTAATTTCAAACCATTGTTACTCGAATTACAGAAGCGATATACTGTAGAAACGATTTCATTTCCTGATCATCATATTTTTAGCATTCAAGATATAGAAAGAATTCACCAAAAATTTGATACTTTTGCAACGGGTTCAAATGCAATTGTCACAACGGAAAAAGATTATATGCGATTATCTGAAATGACAGACAATACAAACATTACAGAATACCCATGGCTCTATCAAACAATAGAAGTCGAAATAGATAATAAATATATTTTTAACAAATTAATAATGCAATATGTTAACTCAATTTAAAGAATCTGCAAGTTTTATACAATCAAAAACTTCTGTGCAACCTACGATAGGAATAATTTTAGGTACCGGATTAGGAGGTTTAGTAAAAGAAATTAAGGTGATTGATGAAATCGATTACAAGGATATCCCTCATTTTCCTGTTTCTACCGTTGAAAGTCACTCTGGAAAATTAATTTTTGGAGAATTAGGAGGTAAAAAAGTGGTTGCTATGCAAGGTCGTTTTCATTTTTATGAAGGATACAATATGCAACAAGTTACCTACCCGGTGAGAGTAATGAAATTATTAGGAATTGAACGTTTGTTTGTTTCAAATGCTTCAGGAGGTGTTAATCCTGATTTTGAAGTGGGAGAAATAATGATTCAAGATGATCACATCAATCTATTTCCAGCTCACCCATTAATCGGTAAAAACTTTGATGAACTAGGTCCTCGTTTCCCTGACATGAGTGACGCGTATGATACAGAAATGATTGAATTGGCGCAAACAATTGCAAAAGAAAATAATATTAAAGTATCCGTTGGAACATACGCTGGTTTAACAGGACCAACATTAGAAACTCCTGCTGAATACGGATACGTGAGAGCAATTGGAGCGGATGCGGTAGGAATGTCTACTGTTCCGGAAATCATCGTTGCCCGTCACATGTCCATTCCTTGTTTTGCTATCTCAATCATAACAGACTTGGGTGTTCCTGGAAAAATACATAAAGTAAGTTTACAAGATGTGATTGATGTAGCATCTCGCCAAGAGCCAAAAATGACATTAATAATGAGTCAACTGATTTCACGTTTATAGAAATGAACCCAGAAGTAAGAGCAAAATACGAAGTAGTTATTGGTTTAGAAGTGCATGCACAAATGCTCACTCAAACCAAAGCATACTCCAATGATGTCAATGAATTTGGAGCAATACCAAATACTAATATTAGTGTAATTTCACTTGGGCATCCAGGTACTTTACCAATGATGAACAAAAAAACAGTTGAATATGCCATCAAATTAGGTATTGCATGCGGCTGTGACATTGCGCGCGAACAATATTTTGCTCGAAAACAATATTTCTATCCCGATCTTCCAAAAGGATATCAAATTACACAAGATAAAACTCCCATTTGTACTGGAGGTGCTATTATTATTAAAACAGAAGATGGAAACGAAAAATCCATTGGTCTTACTCGAATTCATATGGAGGAAGATGCTGGAAAAAGTATCCATGATGTAGATATTTATGACACGCTTGTTGATCTAAATAGAGCTGGTGTACCTTTAGTGGAAATCGTTTCAGAACCCGACATGAGAAGTTCGCAAGAAGCATATAGCTATTTGACAGAAATTCGAAAGCTAGTGCGTTACTTAGATATTTGCGATGGAAATATGGAGGAAGGTTCTTTGCGTTGTGATGCCAATGTATCGGTGAATTTAATTGGCGCAAACAATTGCAAAAGAAAATAATATTAAAGTATCCGTTGGAACATACGCT
>CAMDAO010000148.1 GCA_945888595.1 Chryseobacterium gleum
TTGATTTTTTGAATGAATAATGAATAGTTGTGAAGCTTGAAAGTTTGGATATTTTAAAGAAGTAGCTGTAAATTTCTTCGTAATTGCGTTTCGCTTTTTCAGCGAAAATAAGCATGAAGAAGAGTATTTACGTGCGGTTTTACGTAGAGTAACGAAGTAAAAACTTCCTTAAAATGTCCTTGATTTTTGCTTACTTTTCATCAAGGAAAAGTGAGGGAATGATAATCGAAGCAAAATCGATAGTCTTTTTTATAATTTATAATGGAATAATATTTTAATTTGTCCACAACATTCGGGTTTGATCCCAACTACAATCACATCGCTATTATTTTAGAAATTCTGGAAACAAAAAAAAGTCTAGCAAATTTTGCTAGACTTAAACTTCATAAATATAAAGTATCGTTTAAAAGCTTATGCTTGTTTAACGTTAACTGCATTTAATCCTTTTTTTCCTTCTTGAAGTTCGTAAGTAACTTCATCATTCTCTCTGATTTCATCAATTAAACCTGAAATGTGTACGAAGTACTCTTGGTTTGATTCTGCGTCTTTAATAAATCCAAATCCTTTTGAGTCATTGAAAAATTTTACAATTCCTTTATTCATAATAATAATTTTATTTGTGCAAATATAGGTATTAAATTAAGAACTAAACAATTTTTTATGAATTATTTTTATTTATTTTTTCAATAAAGTTTTTTTTATCAACAAGTTACTGTTTTCTTGTCTTAAAAATAAGCTAAAAAAAAACAAATAATCGGCAAGAAATATAATGATTTAGAATTCATAATTTGATATTTCTCCTTTGTTCCAATGCTTTAAAATAGCTGTTTCACCATCAAAATCTAAATAGGTGTAATACTGAAGCCAGTCGCCGAGGTTAATATAGGTTGATTTTTCAGAAAGTTCAATTTGAAGTGGTAAATGTCTATGACCATAAATGAAATAATCAAAATGTTGCTGCTGCAAAATTCCCTTACTGTAAATAGCTAACCATTCATTCTCAACACCTAAAAATTTCTCATCGATTGTTCCTGATTTTGCTCTACTTGATTTCGAAGATAAGTTGGCTAACCAAATACCAAAATTAGGATGCAGTCTAGCAAAACTCCACTGACAAAATTTATTATTAAATATTTTTTTTAAGATTTTATAGGAGTGATCACCAGGCCCTAAACCATCTCCATGACCGATATAGAATTTCTTATCACCAAAAGTTCTTTCGATAGGTTTTCTATGAATCTGAATTCCCAATTCTTTAGGCAGATAGTCAAAAATCCACATATCATGATTTCCAGTAAAAATATGAATCGGAATCCCAGCATCTGTTAATTCAGCTATTTTTCCTTGTAATCGAACAAAACCCTTTGGGATCACATGTTTGTATTCAAACCAAAAATCAAAAATATCACCTACTAAAAAAATTTCTTCAGCCGTTGGTTTTATATGATTTAGCCAAGCGACTAATTCTTTTTCACGTTCTAAACTTTTTTCATACGTAGGAGCACCTAAATGAAAATCAGAAGCGAAATAAATATGTTTTTTAATTGTATCTGGCATTATAATTTTCTTTGCTCAACCATACTAAATTCTCAATCTTACTCAACCTCAACCTCAATCTCTCACCCCCTAATGTCCGAAAATTCTTAAAAGTTCTTGTTCTAACGCTTCGCCTCTCAAATTTGTTTTCACGATTTTACCTTCTTGATCGATTAATACAGTGAAAGGAATGGATGTAATCTGATAAATTTTGCCCGCTGCACTTGACCAACCTTTTAGATCACTTACATGATTTGGCCAGATTAAATGATCTGATTCAATCGCTTTTTTCCATTTTTCTCTATCTTGATCAAAAGAAACACTCATCACTGTAAATCCGTCTTTGTTGTATTTTTCATACATTTTAACAACGTTCGGATTTTCTTTTCGACAAGGTCCGCACCAAGATGCCCAAAAATCTAATAGCACCACCTGACCTTTTAAATCAGAAAGTTTTAATGCTTTTCCATCTAATTTCGTATCCGAAAAATCAGGTGCCATTTTTCCTTCAGCTAAAAAATTAGCAGCTTCTTTTTGCTCTTTTAGGGCAATAAAATTTTTGTTAACTTCTTTTATTGTAGGTGCTTCGCTAAATGATTTGACTAATTGATTAACAAGTGATTCGTAGATAGTAAATTCATTTTCTGGATTGGTGGTTGATAGCGCAACTAGTAATGCAGGCGAATTTTGATTTTGGGCGATGAATGTTTGACGCGCACTTTGGAAATTAGTATATTCTCGTTGCATTGACGCATTAATTTCTTGAGATTTTTCAGGGTATTGTTTAATTTCTTGACTAGCTGCCGCTTGCTTTTGATTCCATATAGTTAACACCTTGATAAATTCATTCATGTTGACACTTTCATCAGATCCACTTATATTAGCGAAAGATTCAATATTTGCACCATCACCATATATTTTTATGTCACACGCGTCTTTCAAAATAATGTTTATATGTGCATTACCAAGTCGAAGAACGTAATAATCAGGATTTGGTAATTTACCTTTTATAGAAAAATCACCTTTTTTAGAAAGGGGAACGCTCAGAAAATCAATGTAGTGGGACCCATAAAATTTAGATATTTTCACAGAATCTTCAGTGGTATTGAAGATGTTTCCAGAAACGGACATAGTAATTTGACTGCTTCCCACAAATGAAAGTAGTAGTGTTGTAAAAAAAAGTATTTTATTCATATTTTTTCGTTTTTTTATTAGATACAAAGTATTATTTTTCAGTAATTTAACTTATTTTAATGTCTGTATTTTTTTTAAATCGCCATTAATTTTCGATCAATTCCTTCAATTTTTGTTCCAAAGATTCACCTCGCAGCCCAGCCTCAATTATTTTTCCTTCCTTGTCGACCAAAACAGTATGAGGTATACTTTGGAAACCATAGAGGTTTGGCATACTGGAATCCCATCCGGAAAGGTCACTTACATGATTAGGCCACACTAAACCATCTTCTTTTATGGCATTTTTCCAAGCTCCAATATCGCTATCGAGAGAAACTGACATTACGGTAAAGCCCTTATCTTTATATTGATTATATAGTCTAACAACATTTGGGTTTTCATGACGGCAGGGAGAGCACCAAGAAGCCCAAAAATCAACTAGAACATATTTGCCCCTCAAGGAAGATAATTTCATCTCAACACCATCTGGATTTTTTAATGCGATTTCAGGAGCTTCTGTTTTACCGGCATTAAGCGTTTTGTATTGATTATAGTTAATTTCTATTTGTTGCACTTGTTGCACTAAATTTGTTGCAATAGGAGAATTTTTATATCTGTTTGCATAGGCAGCGCTCATCTTTTGTAAGGCAAATAAATTTTGAATATCCCAATTTTTAAACCCCATGTTAGGAGCTAGAAAAGAAGTTAAGATAAAATTCAACGGATTACTTGGATCATTATTTACCGCTTCTAAACAAAAAAGGTCAATAGGTTTTCTGAAAGATAAATATTGTTTCATTAATACATCATCCGTAACCTTGCCTTGCAAAGAGGATAAACTTTCTTGTCTTGAAGCAAAATCAGAAAAAAGTGAAATATATTTTGTTATGTTTTCGGACCATTCCGTACCTGTAAAAAGAGGTGATAGATGATAATTTTCAAACGTAGTTGTCAGTTTTACATTGTCTTTTGGCACCAGGGGCAAGGTGATGATTTTAGTTTGACTTTCTCCTAATCGAAGTTGAAATATTCCCATGTCAGGAATGTTACTAAGTATTTCAAAATTTCCTTTTTCATCTGTCACACATTTTGCTACTTCTATTGTACCTTGTTGACTCATTGCCTCAAGATATACGTGAACATTTACAGCTCCATCTATTACACCGCTGATTTTAAAGTTTTCAACGACTGGAGTATCGGGATTATCTTCAATAAGTCCATTATCATCTCCACATGAAAATAGGACGAATAAAAGTGTACTTAAAATGAAAATAATTTTCATAAACAGATGTATTATAGTTTCTCTAATTGATCTCTCATTAATTGATTGGACGCTTTAGGGTCTGCTTTGCCTTTTGATAATTTCATCAATTGCCCCATTAAAAATCCTGTTAATTGTTTCTCCCCGTTTTTATAACGTTCCACTTCATTTGGATTTTGTTTAATCACTTCAAGAATATAATTCATAATGGAATCTTCATTTGAATCTTGAATTAAATTTAATTCCTCCGCAATTGATAACGGATTTTTTAGCGGGTTCGATAATAATTCAGGAAATATTTTTTGAGAAGCGACCGTTGAAGAAATTTTCCCGCCATCAATTAAAGCAATTAAAGCAGAAATTTGTGACGTAGAAATTGGGAATTCTCCTATTTCTAGCCCATTTTGATTTAGATACGATTTGATATCACCCATGACCCAATTAGCCGCTGCTTTGTAGTTAGGCGTTTGAAGGATTAAATCTTCAAAATACAATGCAATTGCCTTTGTGTCAGTTAAGATAAAAGCATCATAATCGGACAATCCAAGTTCTTTCGTGTATTTAATAAATAAATCTCTTGGAAGAGCAGGCATTTCAGCATGAATAGAATCGATTTGATTTTGATCTACAAATAAAGGTTGTAAATCAGGTTCGGGGAAATATCTATAATCATTCGCCTCTTCTTTAGTTCTCATGGAAATAGTTGTCCCTTTTAAAGCATCGTAAGAACGGGTTTCAGACGTAAGAATAACTCCTTTTTCGACCTCTTCAATTTGACGTATTATTTCATATTCAATCGCTCTTTGAACGTTTCGAATTGAATTCATGTTTTTGA
>CAMDAO010000149.1 GCA_945888595.1 Chryseobacterium gleum
AAAAAAAATAATCATGGATAAAATTCAAATCAGACCGAAAATAACATCAAGTTTAAATAAAGATATGAAACCTGATGAAATGTTTCAAAACACAAGCATAAGACCTGTAGTAAAGCTTCAGCATGAAATTATTTTTATGCGACTTTCTAAAACTCTTACTAAAACTGATTTCACGAATTTGTCAGAGACACAAAAAAAAATATTTATTCAAACTGTTTTATTTAAAAACATTGCTTTACGAAATGAAATAATTGGAATAATATCAGGTTGTTTTACAAATGATGAATATGATTATTTCATTGCTAATTACACAGATATAAATAAAAGAATCATTAAGATTATTATTGAAAGAATTGTTTCAACTCTTAAAATTTGATAAGAATAAAGAAAGTGTCAACTTACGGCGACAAGTCACATATTAGAAATATTTACGAACTTAAAAGTAGAGAACTTATACTTGCTCAATTCAAGCTTAAAATATATAAAAGTCCCTTTTCTTTATTGGAAAGGGACTTTTATTAATGTCTATAATTTTATTATTTCTTCTTAGCAGGTGCTTTTTTTACAGTCGTTTTCTTCTTTGCAGGTGCTTTTTTAGCAACCACTTTTTTAGCAACCACTTTCACTTCTGCCTTCACTGCACCTTTTTTCTTAAATTTGCTTACCGGTTGATTTTCAGAAATAGTAATACATTCTTCCAACGTCAATTTCTCAACTTGTGCATCCTTTGGAAGTTTAAAATTATCTTTTCCTATTTTTAAAAATGGTCCCCAACGCCCGTTCAATAATTGAACATCTGGTCTTTCAGGAAATAATTTTATAATCTTATCAATATCAGCTTGACGTTTTTCTAGGATAATTTCAATTGCTCTGTCTAATTCTACGGACATTGGACTTTCCTCTTTTGGTAGCGAAACAAAAGCTTTCCCGTGCTGTAAATACGGTCCAAAGCGACCCACATTTGCTTTTATGACTAATTCTTCAAATTCACCAAGAGTCCTAGGAAGTTTAAATAATTCCAAAGCTTCCTCTAAAGTGATTGAACTAATAGATTGATTTTTTAGCAGAGAAGCAAATTGTGGCTTTTCACCATCTGTTTTCTCATCTCCTATTTGAACCATTGGCCCAAAACGGCCAATTCTAACAATCATTTTTCTTCCAGAAACTGGGTGAACACCTAATTCACGTTCACCAGAAGCTCGTTCTGAATGTTCTAATGTATGTTCAACGCTTGCATGAAAAGGCGTGTAAAAATCATGTATCATTGTTGTCCACTCTACCAAACCTTTTGCGATTTCATCAAATTCAGCTTCCACTTTTGCTGTGAAATTATAATCTAATATTCGTTCAAAATGTTCCGTTAAAAAATCTGTGACAACAACCCCAATATCCGTTGGAGAAAGTTTATTTTTCTCTTTTCCTGTAATTTCAATTTTTGTTTCTTCAGAAACAGTTGAACCTTTTAATTCAAAAAATTCATATTTTCTTTCGTCACCTTCTTTTTCTTTTTTCTCAACATACCCACGTTTTTGAATCGTAGTAATCGTTGGCGCATAGGTAGAAGGACGACCAATCCCTAACTCCTCTAGTTTTTTCACCAAAGAAGCTTCTACATAACGAGGTAAAGCTCTAGAGAAACGTTGAGTAGCACGAATTACTTCTTTCCCTAAATTTTCCCCTTGAGAAACTGCAGGCAATAAAGCCGAATCGGATTCTTTTTCATCGTCCTCATCATCTTCATCTTCCACATTCGATTCCAGATAAACTCTCAAGAAACCATCAAATATTATTACCTCTCCCCTCGCTTGAAAAACTTCTGGAACTGAAGGTGCACCAATTTTAATAACCGTTCTTTCTAAGTTTGCGTGACTCATTTGAGACGCAATTGAACGTTTCCAGATTAATTCATACAAACGTACTTCTTCACTTTCACCATCTATTGTATGTGCAGAAAAATCAGTTGGACGAATTGCCTCGTGAGCCTCTTGTGCATTTTCATTTTTGGTTTTGTATTTTGTAGGTTTAGAATACTGTTTTCCGTAAGAAGTTTCTATTTCTAAAGTTGCTCCGTTTATAGCTGTTTCAGATAAATTTACTGAATCAGTTCTCATGTATGTTATTTTTCCTGCTTCATACAACCTTTGCGCTACAGACATTGTTCGAGTAACTGAAAAACCAAGTTTTAAACTTGCTTCTTGTTGTAAAGTTGACGTAGTAAAAGGTGCTGCAGGTGTTTTTATCGCTGGCTTTTTAGTCACATCTAAAACTTCGAATTCAGTATTCTTACATTTATCTAGAAAAGATTTAACTTCTTTATTATCGACAAGTTGTTTATTTAATTCCGCTTTAATTCTATCTTTTCCTTTTGTGAAAATAGCATTTACTCTGAAAAACGTTTCCGAATTATGAGCAGTAATTTCTTTTTCTCTATCAACAATTAATCGAACAGCAACAGATTGAACTCTACCTGCAGACAAACTTGGTCTCACTTTTTTCCATAATACAGGAGAAAGTTCAAATCCAACCAAACGATCTAAAATACGTCTTGCTTGCTGAGCGTTTACTAATTCTTGATTGATAATACGAGGATTATCAATTGCTTTTAAAATTGCCGTTTTAGTAATCTCATTAAAAGTAATACGTTTCGTTTCTTTTTTTTCTAAATTCAATGATTCGTATAAGTGCCACGAAATAGCTTCTCCTTCGCGGTCCTCGTCCGTTGCTAACCAAACAACTTCCGCTTCCTTTGCTAATTTTTTCAATTCAGAAACAATTGCTTTTTTATCAGGCGAAACCTCATAATTTGGTTGAAAATTATTCTCAATATCAATCGCAATTCCTTTTTTAGCCAAATCACGAACATGTCCATAACTTGATTTTACAACGAAATCTTTTCCTAAATACCCTTCAATGGTTTTAGCTTTCGCAGGCGATTCGACAATTACTAGATTTTTAGCCATTAATCAAAAATATTGATAAAAAATTTATTAATCTGAATAGATTTTTCTACTCAAATTGTTTGCAAATTAAACGTATTTTATTTCAAAATCCAATTTGTTTCTTTTGTATCAGTTAAAAAATAGCTGTAATTAACTACCTAACAGGATGTTACATTTAAAATAAAAAGATTTAATAAAAACAAAACGAATGATTAATGACCATCAAATCTACTCCGTATCCAAATAATGAACTAAATAGTATAGACAAAATAAAAGTATAAATAGCAGAAAAGTACGATGTTCATAAAAACCACTTAAAAATTTATTTTTTTTAATAAAGAATTAAACTGCCATTTTGACATATAAACCTATTTTTATGTACTTTTGATATCACATTTTAAGAAACAATGAACGATATTGACAAAATACATCCGAAGATGCACGATGAAGATCGACAAGGAGAAGCTTTGGTAGTTGCTACAACAAATTTACAAAACGATAAAAAATTATATATTGAGAGTTATGGTTGCGCAATGAATTTCTCTGACAGTGAAGTTGTTGCGTCCATAATGGCAAACGACGGGTTTTCAACGACAAGAAATATTGAGGAAGCAGATGTAATATTAGTAAATACTTGTTCCATTCGCGATAATGCGGAAGTTAGAGTTAGAAAAAGACTTACAGATTTTAGAAAACATAAGAAAAACAAACCTCATTTAACAGTTGGCATTTTAGGATGTATGGCTGAAAGGTTAAAAAAATCACTTCTTGAGGACGATAAACTCGTTGATATTGTGGCAGGTCCAGATTCTTATAGAGATTTACCTAACTTAGTAAATATTGTAGAAAATGGACAAAAAGCCGTTAACGTTTTACTTTCCAGAGAAGAAACCTACGCTGATATTTCTCCCGTTCGATTAGATCAAGGAGGTGTTTCTAGTTATGTTAGTATTACTCGAGGCTGTGATAACATGTGTTCTTTTTGTGTTGTTCCTTTTACGCGTGGCCGAGAACGATCAAGAGATCCGCTGACAATTCTGCAAGAATGCAAAGATTTATTTTCTGCAGGATATCGAGAAGTTACTTTATTAGGTCAAAATGTGGATAGTTATCGATGGAACATCACTTCAAAAGGTGAAATCAAAGATGAAACAATTTCTACCACTAATTTTTCTCAACTTTTAGCATTAGTTGCTACCGTTTCGCCTGATTTACGCGTGCGTTTTTCTACTTCACACCCGAAAGACATGACTGATGAAGTACTTGAAACAATCGCAAAACACGAAAACATTTGTCCGTATATTCATTTACCTGTGCAATCAGGAAGTTCTGAAATTTTAGAAAAAATGAACAGAGGATACTCTAGAGAATGGTATTTAAACAGAATTGAAGCGATAAATAGAATTATACCGAATTGCAGTATTTCAACAGATTTAATTATAGGATTTTGCGGGGAAACAGATGAAGATCATCAAGCAACACTTTCACTTTTAGATGAAGTAAAATTCACCTTTGCATACATGTACACGTATTCAGAAAGACCAAAAACCTTGGCTGAAAGAAAATACAAAGACGATGTGCCTGAAACTCTAAAATCAAGTCGCTTAGTTGAAGTAATTGATAAGCAACGCGCTAATTCTTTACAAAACAATCTGGATCAAATTGGTAAATTAGCTAAAGTACTAGTGGAAGGGTATTCCAAAAAATCAAAAGAAGATATGAGCGGGCGTGACGAAAGAAATTCAGTAGTCGTTTTTCCAAAAGGTAATTTTGATAAAGGGCAATACGTTCTCGTAAGAATAAAAAATTGCACATCGTCCACATTATTGGGAGAAGTAGAAGAAATTT
>CAMDAO010000150.1 GCA_945888595.1 Chryseobacterium gleum
TCAGGCTGGTTGAAAGGAGCCTCAAACTCCTCACCTGCAGTAAATGGTTGCGAAATATCCAGTCGTGCTGAAAAGGAGAAATTTTCTTCGATAGCATCTTGTAAAACTCCGCTCGGTGAATCAAGTAACTTGCCTTTTCTGGTAAAAAACATTAACTCATTATCGGGAGAAATCATCGGAAAATATTCATCACATTTATTGGAACTAATCAAAGGTACCATCTTCGGCTCAAAAGGAACTTTCTTGTTGTTCAAAGCAATATCATCTTCTATAATTTGAATCCCACTCCTAGCGATCTCTACTTGCTCAGCATAATTACCCGCAACATGCTCAGGATCTAACTTCTTATACTCTAAAAATGCTTTGAACCAATTTATTGCTTCCGTTTCTTCTTTTTGATAGTGATTTATCATTCCCAAGTAATAAAAACAATCTGCATGATAATCTGCACAATGCGCAATAGCATCAAGAAACTTCACTTCAGCTGTTTGATACAATTTATTTGCTGCAGCCTCATTATAAGCATTCGCAAACATTTCCGCTTTCGTCATTGCGTTCATGGCAAACTCATAATACGCCATCGCGTTATCTGGATCTGCCGCAATCGCTTGTCCTAATAGGACACTTTTAGCAGGGTCAACCGCAGCTTTTGCTTCCGTCAACAGCTTCATTACTTTTTTTGAGGGAGGCAAACAAGCTTCATCCTCCACCTGAGAAAGAGTAATTTGAAAAAAAATGAAAATAAAACTAAATAAAGCGATGTATTTTTTTACCATAGTATTTTGTATTATTAATAAGTTCAAAAAAGAATTCAAGTTTCAATTAGAAACTAATATATCGCAAAAGATACCGAATGTTACAATTTTTCCACCCATTTCAATTCGCTTATCAAGATAATTAAAAAATTAAAAATTATGATTACAAAAGACGACAAAATAGCTACATACTTTTAACAAAGTTAGATAAGTTTTTCACTAGACTTTCTTAATAAAAACTAAAAAATCATAAAAAAATAACAGGAAAGAAAATTGTTCAAAACTATCGACATAGAATTAGTATCTTTTTCCAATTATTTGCGTATATTAGATTAAAACAATTGCGTTATGAGAACATATATAATATTATTCGCAACAATTGGCTTAACATTCTTTAGCAATGCACAGTCAGTAATTGCAAGTGGGCAACAACCTGCTTGGAATTTAGATTGGGATGGAGGGAAAAATTTAACCTTGTTTGCCGGTGAAAATTCATTTTCTTACACCCTTGTTAGTAAGCCTACGCCAGAAGGATCTTCCAATGAAATTTCAGAATCCTGGATATTAAAAGGTGAAAATGGGAAATCAGCGGTATTGGTGATGGAGTTTTTTGATCCTGAAAGCGCTGAAAGTTGTCCTTGTTTTCATGACATGGGAGAAGGTTTAAATAGAGGGAAAGCTTATTTAATTACTGAAAATGGAACTTTTTACATTGGTTGTGGCGAATTTTTAGAAGCTCCCTTCTCTTCAAACGATTAAGTTATTTCAACTAGTAAAGATGTATACTCGATAGAAAAAAAGCTTCCAAATAGGAAGCTTTTTTTATGCATGATCCCAACTACCTCTATTTGTTGATTTTTTTAGCGCTTTCCAAATCACATAAATTCCTACTAGAATAAAAGGAATGCTCAGCATTTGGCCTGTGTTAATTGTTAATTTCTGATCCCAATCAGACTGACCTAGTTTTAGAAATTCTATGAAAAATCTAGCTGAAAAGACGCTAACTAATAAAGTTCCAAATAGCAAACCAGCTTTTTTCCACGCCTCTTTTTTCCAATACATAAAGAGTAATATCGCAAAAATCAAGAAATAAACAATTGCTTCATATAATTGAGTAGGATGACGAACAGGAATTGGAACACCGAAATTGTAAAAGTTATTTAGATCTTCTGAATTCTGAAAAAATCGAAATCCCCATGGAACAGTTGTAATATCTCCCACAATTTCAGAATTCACTAAATTTGCTAGTCTAATAAAACAAGCGGTAATTGCAGCTGAAATTGAAATTCTATCTAAAATCCAAAGAATTGGCTTTTTGGATATTTTTTTTGAAAACCACCAAAGCACAAGAATAATTGCAATTGTAGCTCCATGACTCGCTAATCCTCCCTCCCAAACTTTAACAATATCAAAAGGATGCGAAAAATACCCTCTTTCGAGCACAACTCCTTCCCCATTCTTGACGTCGAAATGTGGTCCATAAAAAAGCACATGACCTAATCTTGCTCCAATAATAATCGCGAAGACCATATACATCACCAACTTATCAAGTATTTCAGACGATACATTTTCTTTCTTGAAAACTTTCATTATCACGAAATAACCGATAATAAGTCCTGCGACAAACAATAACCCGTACATGTTTGGAGTTTTCCAACCTTCTATTAGTTCTGGACGAACGTCCCAATCGATAGCCAATTTCACGATGATTTTACTTTTTTAATACATTAAACACTTCCTAAAAGTACTTATTATTTCTCTTTATTAACTTTAAAAGCTAATCTTTCTGATCGTCCTTTTTTATAGATAAGATTACTTGTGTTTTTATTTTTTCTTAACTCTTTTTGCATGTCAAGTGGCAATCTATTTATTTCCATGCAATCTTCTGAGCAACAATTTTCTAATTTACTTTGACAGCTATCACATTGAATAAAAAGTAAATGACAAGCTTCGTTTAAACAATTGGTATGTGAATCTGCAGGCGAGCCACATTGATGGCAAATTGACACAATATCATCTGAAATCCTCTCTGCTCTCCTCTCATCAAACACAAAGTTTTTACCAATAAATTTATTTTCTACCCCCTTTTCTTTACAATCATTTGCATATTTAATGATTCCTCCTTCTAATTGATGAATATTTTTAAAGCCTTTGTGCTTAAAGTAGGCAGAAGCTTTTTCACAACGAATTCCTCCTGTGCAATACATGACAATATTCCTGTCTTCATTGCCTTTCAGATACTTAGACTCAATATAGGGAAGCGATTCTCTAAATGTGTCAACATCGGGAAGGATGGAACCCTTAAAATAACCAACTTCAGATTCATAATGATTTCTAAAATCAATTAAAATTGTATCATCTTTATCTGTTAACTCATTAAATTCTTCAGCATTCAAGTGAATTCCTTTGTTTGTGACATCAAAAGTATCATCATTTAAGCCATCTGCCAGAATTTTTGATTTAACTTTGACTTTTAACTTCAAAAAAGAAAAATGAGTATTTGCATCATCCACAGCAATATTTAGTCGAATTCCACGTAAGAATTCAATCTCATATAATTGATCACGAAATTGCTGAAAATTTTGAACCGGAATTGATATTTGAGCATTGATACCTTCTTTAGCTACGTAGGTTCTTCCAACAATATTCAGTGTGGACCACATCATAAATAGTTGATTCCTGAACAAAAGAGGATTTTCGATGTGTGCATACTGATAAAAAGAAACGGTTACAAATGAGTAACCACTATCTCTTAATTGTATTTCCAAATCCTCTTTACTTAATGTATTCCACAGTTGCATGCTATGTAAATTTTAAATAAATAGTTCCACAAAGATAATAGATTCTTAAAGAACTATTTTCATTTTAGTATAAATTCAGTAAAAAAGCTAAATTGGTGTATATGAAATTAGATGAAAAACTACGTTCTCACTAAAAGAATTAAATTTACATCCTGTTAGGACAAAATAAAGATGCTTTCAAATCCATTTTCTAATCCATTTGACATCTAAAAAATGTAAATATAATGAGTTCAACTTTTATAGTGAAATTAATTGAAGAAATAAAAAATGGGATTCCTGGTGAAGAGTCTCATGGAAAAATGTCTCCGATTAAACGACCAATATCAGATTTATTAAAAGAAAGTGTGACAATAAGAGAAAGTGCAGTTGCGGTAATTCTATACCCAAATGAACACGAGATAGAATGTTTATTGATTCAAAGACCAGAATACGATGGAAACCACAGCGGACAAATTTCATTTCCAGGAGGAAAAAAAGATAGTGAGGATACTCACCTAGAATATACTGCTAGAAGAGAAACTTTTGAAGAAATTGGGATACCTCTCTCATCAGGGCAACTTATCGGGCAACTAACAGAAGTATACATACCAATTAGTAATTTTCTAGTACAGCCAATTATTTATTATCATGAAAAATTACCTAAATTAGTTCGAGATAAGAGAGAAGTAGCTGAAATATTTTCCTTTTCTTTAAGTGAATTAGTAGGTGAAGAATGTTTTTCAACAATGAAAGTGAAATTAGTATCTGAAAATAACGGAACAATAGTTCCTTGTTTTCTGTTAGGTGGTAAAAAAATATGGGGAGCAACAGCTATTATACTGAATGAATTTAGAGAGCTATTACTACAGGTTTACAAGTAACATAAGCCCTATTTAAATTAATAGGGCTTATGTTTTTGAATTCATTATTTTATAGCACAAACTGTAGAAGATGTATAAACATCTCCATCAGAATCAGTAGAAGTATTTGTGTATGAAACACATTCAGATGAACTTTTAACCGTTTTCTTAGAAACTTCTTTTAACGTATATGTTTCAACAAATACATCTGTATT
>CAMDAO010000151.1 GCA_945888595.1 Chryseobacterium gleum
CGAGAATTGCCCGCAATATGGTTGAATTATTAGACGAATACATGCCAATTGTGAAAGGTTCTGAAATCAATGATAGTCCTTTTCATCCAATTTCGAAGTACAGTAGAGATTTATTAGCTGAAAAAGGAGATAATACGCCTATTTCATGGGTGCATCGTTCGGAACGATTTTTTGAAAAATTAGCGACTCCAGATGTAAATGTATCCGATTTGATTGGAGATATTGATCCAATTAAAGCAGCTACGTTAAAATTACCATATTCAGACGAACGTGTTTTGCATTATGGAATGATTCCGCGCGCGAACCGTTGTATTTTCGTTCTAAACGAACTTCCTGATTTACAAGCGAGAATACAAGTTTCCTTGTTCAATATTTTACAAGAAGGAGACATACAAATTCGAGGTTTTCAATTGCGAATGCCGCTAGATATTCAATTTATATTTACAGCGAATCCAGAAGATTATACTAATAGAGGGAGTATTGTAACTCCATTAAAAGATCGAATCGGATCACAGATTTTTACCCATTATCCAAAGTCAATTGAATTAGCGAGAAAAATTACGGAACAGGAAGCAAAAATTTCGGAGAAGGACAAAGAAAGCATAACAATTTGTAATACCGCAAGAGATTTACTGGAACAAGTTGCTTTTGAAGCACGTAACAGCGAATATGTAGATGCTAAAAGTGGCGTAAGTGCGCGATTAACAATCAGTGCAATGGAAAACCTGATAGCGGCTGCAAAATTGCGTTTAATTGAAACAGGAGAAGAAAAAACAGCCATTCGTTTGGTTGATTTTGTTTCGATCATTCCATCCATCACCGGAAAAATTGAACTGGTGTATGAAGGGGAGCAGGAGGGAGCTGCTGAAGTGGCTAAAATGTTAATCGATCAGGCAATTATTACTGAATTTGAAAAAACATTCCCAAACATTCCAAAATTGGAAAAAGAAGGAGTGAAAACAACTTATTCAGATATTATCAATTGGTTCGAAAAAAATGTGCTAGAATTGAATTACACAGATACAGATGCTGGCTTCAATAATTCACTCAATCAGATTAAGCCATTGTGTAAATTGGTAGATGAATACAATCCAAATGTAGAAGGGCAAGATCGCTTGTTCTATATGGAACTTGTCATTTGGAGTTTGTCGATTAATAATAAACTGGATAAAACCGAAAGCGAAAAAGCATTTTCATTCGATTCAGTAGGACTAAACAAGCAGTATTACGGTAATAATTAAAAAGAGTAGTTAATTAAGACAAAAAAGCGCCTTTGGAATTCCGAAGGCGCTTTTTTGTTTTTTTCAATCATGTAAATTGTATGATGTGAATATATGAAAAAGGAAAGTAAAGATATTTTCCTACATAACAGGTTACTTTTGTATAGGACGAGACATGCGAATCAAGATTGAATAAATAGTACAGCTGGAATATAATCTCACAATTAAATCCATCCTATTGAAGTACCCTGTTTTTTAACTTATATATGATTTTAAAATGATCTTATTCTTTAATTAATTTCAGTATTTTTTCGACACTATCTTTTGCATCGCCATATAACATTTCTGAATTATTTTTATAGAACAATGCATTATCCTCACCGGAATATCCTGCACTCATACCTCGTTTCATGATAATTACTTTTTCAGCCTTCCAAACTTCGATAACAGGCATACCATATATTGAACTTGAAGGATCATCTTTTGCGCCAGGATTAACAACGTCATTAGCACCTATTACCATTACTACATTTGTTGAAGGCATATCTTGATTTATCTCATCCATTTCCATTACAATATCGTAAGGAACATTTGCTTCAGCTAATAAAACATTCATATGTCCTGGTAAGCGACCAGCAACAGGATGTATGGCAAAACGCACATTCTTTCCAGATTTACGTAGAGTTTGCACCATGTCATAAATTGGGTATTGAGCTTTAGCAACAGCCATTCCATATCCTGGCACAATAACTACTGATTTTGCATCTTTTAAAAGTTCTGCAACTTCCTCATGATTAACAGCAGTAATTTCACCCTCGATTTTTGTTGCTTCCGCATTTGAGGATTTTGCTTTTCCAAACCCTCCCAGTATAACTGAAAAAAAAGAACGATTCATAGCCTCGCACATGTGTATTGATAGGATCGCACCTGAACTTCCAACTAAAGCACCAGTAACAATTAATAAATCGTTTCCTAGCATAAAACCTGCCGCAGAAGCTGCCCAACCTGAATAAGAATTCAACATTGAAACAACTACAGGCATGTCTCCACCACCAATAGCCATCACAAGTATCACTCCAATAAAAGAGGCTATTACAGCCATTACGGATAAATGAAATAGCCCATCCAAACCTTTAGCTTGCGTAAACATTACTCCAAGAATAATAGTAATAACTATTAGTAAAATATTGACAGTATGTCGACCAGGATACAATAAAGCTTTGCTTCTAATTTTTCCTTCTAATTTTCCCCAAGCTACTATTGATCCTGTAAAAGTAATAGCACCAATAAACACTCCGATAAATACTTCGATTAAGTGGATTGTGAGCTCTGCACCCTCAAGATTTTGAGTAGTAGGGTCAAGGAAAGAACCGAAACCTACTAAAACTGCCGAAAAACCGACAAAACTATGCAAAATAGCTACTAGCTGGGGCATAGCAGTCATTTCAACTTTACGTGATACTAACAAGCCAATTACAGAAGCCAATAAAATAGCACCTATTATATAAACATGACCTTTAACTCCTTCACCCAGAATTGAAGCTAATATTGCAACCACCATACCGATAATCCCATAAAGAACCCCGCGTTTAGCTGATTCTTGGGAGGATAAACCACCTAAACTGAGTATGAACAATATACTGGCAAATAAATAAGCCGCTGTTTGTATTTCTTTTGCTATAAACATCATTTTTATTTTTTAAACATTTTCAACATTCGATGAGTAACCAAAAATCCACCCACAATATTTATGCTAGCCACGAGAATTGCAATACTTGCAATTATTGTAACAGGATCTGAGATGTTGTCCGTAGTTTGAAGTAATCCACCAACCACAATAATACCACTTATCGCATTAGTCACCGCCATTAAAGGTGTATGGAGAGAATGAGCTACGTTGGTAATTAATTGCCAACCAACGAAAACCGATAAAACAAAAACCGTAAAATGTTGAATAAACTCAGCTGGCGCAAATTTACCAACTAGTAAGAGTAAAAAACCAACTATTCCTAGCTTAACAATCATTGAAACAAAAACTTTTTTTGCTTTATTAGCATCTGATATTTTTATTTCCTCTTCTGAAAGTTCAACTTTTTCTACACCACCTTTTATTGAGTTTTGACTTACAGGAAGTGGTAATGGTGGCCAATTAATTTTACCATTAAAAGTAACCATCGCGCGCGATACAACGGCATCATCCATGTCAATTTTCCAATTTTCAGCTTTTCCCATATCATCTAAAAGATGACACAAGTTATTTCCATATAATTGTGAAGCTTGACTGGGTAGCTGATTTAATTTTCCAACGATTTTAACACCATTAGGTGTAGTATAAATTTCTCCGTTTTTAGTATAAACACAATTTCCACCTGTAGAAGCAGCAAGATCAACAATCACCGAACCTGACTTCATAGCATCTACGTGATAATCTAGAATTAATTTAGGAGCAGGCCTACCCGGAATTTGTGCAGTAGTTATTATTATATCAACTTCTTTCGCTTGTTCTAAAAAAAGGTTCATCTCAGCCTCAATAAATTCTTTACTCATCTCTTTTGAGTAACCTGAAGAAGTAGCGCCATCTTCTTCAATCTCTACTGTAAGAAATTTAGCACCCATGGATTCAATTTGCTCAGCTACTTCCTTTCGTGTGTCAAATGCTCGAACAATTGCACCCAAAGAATTGGCGGCACCTATGGAGGCTAGACCCGCCACACCCGCACCAATAACTAGTACTTTAGCTGGTTCAACTTTACCTGCTGCTGTAATCTGACCGTTTAAAAATTTACCAAAATGATATGCCCCTTCAATTACAGCTCGATAGCCTGCTATGTTTGCCATTGAAGATAAAACATCCATTTTTTGTGCTCTAGATATTCTTGGAATTGCATCCATAGCAATGGAATTTACCTTTCGTTCTGCTAGCTTTTGAAGTAAATCTTGATTTTGATTTGGCCATAAATAGCTCAGTAAAACCAAATTTTCTCTCATCATAAAAATTTCCTCTGGCGCAGGTTCCTTAACCTTCAGTACAATGTCAGAATTGCCGTAAATATCCTCAGCAGTTAAAACAATATTAGCGCCTGCTTCCCTAAAGTTCTCATCCGAGAAGTTAGCTTTTTGACCAGCATTAGATTGAATGTTTACTTCAAATCCCTGTTTGATTAAACGCATTACAGTCTTAGGTGTGGCAGCAACTCTCAGTTCGTCAGGAAATATTTCAGAGGGAATTCCAACAATCATAAAAATTTATTTTGAATATGAATATATGACTCTAAAATTAACTATATTATTAAAGTAAAACTGAATTAAATAATAATATTTGTAATTAAATTTTTTAATCAA
>CAMDAO010000152.1 GCA_945888595.1 Chryseobacterium gleum
AAGGTAATTAATTCTATATCTCCGGGACCCGCGCCAACTAATGTTACTTTCGGTATCGTATTTATTATTTTAATCTTATTATTTTCTTTAAAATTGCTAATCAATATTTTATACATTTAATTTCGCTAAATTCAAACATTTTAACGTTCAATTTTAACCTTTTTTTTAACCTCTATTCACCTACTTGATTTTGATCAGTGCGCTGCATTCGTAACTCCTTTGCTTTCTCGACAAAACCAAATAATTGCTTATAATAGACCTCTGAAAATTCTCTTGTTGGCTCATTTTTATTTATTTGTAAAATAAATTCCGCAAAATTTGATATTTCAAAAAAACCTGGTTTAGTCGTTAGATATTTATCAAAATCTGCTATTATTCCAGACTGCGTATTACACTGAATCTTTTCATCAAGTAATAGAGCCTTAGCTACATGAATACCAGAAGAATATGAGAAATAAATTGAGTCAGAATATCGACCTTCTTTCAACGCTTTGTCTGCTGAATCCAACTTTTCTTCAGCATCAAAAATCAAGGTACCCACCAAATCTATCATCACACCCGCACATTCACCTACTCCAATTGCAGTAACAAATTGCTCATCATGGCCCCAATCAATAAAGTCATCTGGAATTAATGTTGTCACATCCGTTAAAGGTTTCAATAAATCATAAAAATATTTGTTCCCATTTCTATCATAATAAACATTAAACAACTCATTTTCAAATCTATTTCTCAAATAATCTCCTAAAATGAAACGAATTACATTTTTCACTCTTTTACTAGGCACTTTTATCACTTTCTCAGCAATTCTACCCAAACCATCTCCCAACTTACCACCACCAAGTAAAACTTGTAAAGCTGGAACCGTCAACCCGTTTACTTTCAATGAACTTCCATGAAAACCGATATGCGCTAATCCATGTTGACCACATGAATTCATACATCCACTAATTTTAATTTTAATATCTTGATTATAAATTAATTCAGGGTATTCATCTCTAACAACACTTTCAATCACTTTTGTAACACTTGTAGAGTCAGAAATACCTAAATTACATGTATCTGTACCTGGACAAGCAGTTACATCAGCTACGCTATTGAAGCCGCTACTCGCTAAATTGATAGCTTTCAAAGCCTCATAAATAGGCAATAGGTTTTCTGGTCGCACAAATTTCAACAACAAGCTTTGATCAATTGTAAAACGAACATCATCGGCAGCATATTTAGAAACGATATCGCTCAAAACTCTTGCTTGACTTGTCGTGAAATTACCTAATAACACTTTCACGTAAACACCAAAATATCCATTTTGTTTTTGTTCGAAAACGTTGGTTATTAACCATTCATTGTATTTTATATCATTTGAATATTTAAGTATTTCTTGTTTACTTTTCACTTCATTAATCACCGTATTAAATTCAGATTGCTGATCAAAAAGAATAAAATCAGTATCATGACTATACTGAACCGCTTTTCGCTCCAATTCCACCAAAGCAATGAATTCTTCAATACCAATTTTTGCAATTAAATATTTTAGTCGTGCTTTATGTCGAGAATTTCGCTCACCATGTCGATCGAACACCCGAATCGCAGCTTCAATAAAAGGAATAATCTCTTGCTCAGGAATAAATTCATACGCTACCTTTGCTAAGAATGGTTGAGCTCCTAAACCTCCCGCAACCAATAATTTAAAACCTCTAATTTGAACTCCCTGATTAAATGAAATTTTCGGAATAAAACCAAAATCATGTATAAAAGAAAAGGCATCATCCTTATCACTAGAACTGAAAGAAATCTTTATTTTCCTACCTAATTCCTGGCCAAAAGGTTTACGTAAAAAATAACGAAAAACTAAGTCCGCGTATGGAGCAACATCGAAAGGTTCGTCTTTATCTATTCCAGCGATAGAGCTTGCTGTAACATTTCTCACTGTGTTTCCACACGCCTCTCGAATAGTCACATCATCACGCTCTAATTCGGCCCATAATTGTGGCGTTCTATCTAAGCTAACATAATGTATTTGAATATCTTGCCTTGTAGTAATATGTAAATTACCGGTACTATATTCATCGCTGACATCTGCAATTCGAAGCAATTGTTTTGCTGTAACTTTCCCAAACGGTAATTTGATTCTAATCATTTGAACCCCTTGCTGCCGTTGTCCATAAACACCTCTCGCCAATCTTAATGCCTTAAATTTGTCTTCTGGTATTGACCCATTATTGAACGCTTCTATTTTGCGTCCTAATTCAATAATATCTTGTTGAACAATTGGATTCTCTAATTCTGATAAAAAACTCTGCATTTCCCCCTTTAATTTTAATTTAAAAAAAAGTCCTTTAAAAAATAAATTTCAAAGGACTGTTCATTCTCTATTCGAAATGAAATCAATCCATTAAATGGAAACAACAATGCATCATATTATTTGTCATTTTTTTCATTTTTTTTACTTTTTTTTATTGCGACGGGACAAAACTACAACCTCTTTTTATAAAAAAAAAGCTTTTCGTAAAAAATATTATATAAAATCTATCGATTTAATAGACTACTTATGTTAAATCATTAATTATCAATTAAATAATTCGAAAATTATTTTTAAATAAATGTCCTTAAAAATGGTAAAATAGACAAAAAAAATAGAATTATTTGAGAAAACGTGCTTCATGTTCTGCAGAAGGAATAGCACATGAAACGGGAAACCACTTTCTTCTTCTAGCAGAAATATAACTATAGACATAATTTCGTAAAAACGAAGGCACAACGACGAATACTTGTAGAATTGAATAGGGAAACCGAAGATATTTAGTCACCAATAGAACTGCCTTTGATCTCTCATACAACTTTCCATTCCTAAAAAAATAAAATGTTGTGTAATCAGGAGCAGGAAAATTATTTTCACTAAAAAATTTCTTTGAAAAATCAGATTGAAGGGCGGAAAAATAGAGTTGTTTCGTCTTTTCATGTCTCAAAACAAATTGAACAGAAGCGTTGCAGAGACCACATTCCCCATCGTAAAAAACATATAATTTAGTTTCTTGAACCATTCTGTAAAAGTAGATATTATCGATAAAATAAAAAAATGTCCTAAAATTCAGTAAAAGAGTTTCTATTATATCACCTTCATCTTAGTTCTGAGATTAATATTACTATTATATTTGCACAAATAAATAACAACTAGTAATTTCTAAAATTAGTAGTCAATAATTTTAAATAAAAACTCAAAAAAAATACATACATGAAAAACGTAGCAGTTATCGGAGCAGGGACAATGGGTAATGGAATCGCTCACACATTCGCTCAATTTGGATACAAAGTAGCGTTAATTGATCTATCGCAGACCTCTCTTGACAAAGGATTAGCAACCATTCTAAAGAATTTAGATCGTCAAGTAGCAAAAGAAGCTATTAGTGAAGCAGAAAAGGCTGCAACACTTTCAAACATCACTTCCTTCACCTCCATTGAGGAAGGAGTGAAAAATGTTCATTTAGTAGTTGAAGCTGCCACAGAGAATATCGATTTGAAATTAAAAATATTTGCTGACTTAGATAAATTCACTGATTCTAACGTTATTTTAGCGTCGAACACTTCATCTATTTCAATCACTAAAATTGCATCGGTTACAACACGCCCTGAGAAGGTTATTGGAATGCATTTCATGAATCCTGTTCCAGTGATGAAATTGGTGGAGATTATACGCGGGTATTCAACCACAGATGAAGTGACGAATACAATAATGGATCTTTCACGTAAGTTGAACAAAGTTCCAGTTGAAGTGAATGACTATCCAGGTTTTGTTGCCAACAGAATCTTGATGCCAATGATCAATGAAGCAATTTACACGTTATACGAAGGTGTTGCAGGTGTTGAAGAAATAGACACTGTAATGAAATTAGGTATGGCTCATCCTATGGGACCTTTACAATTAGCTGATTTTATTGGATTAGATGTTTGTCTTGCAATTCTTGAAGTTCTGCACAATGGTTTCGGAAATCCAAAATATGCTCCTTGTCCTTTATTAGTGAATATGGTTGTTGCTGGAAAAAAAGGTGTCAAATCAGGTGAAGGTTTCTATTCTTGGGGACATGGCACGAAAGAATTGATTGTTGCTGATAATTTTAAGAAGAAAGAGGCATTAGATGTTTAGATAGTATATTTTTAGATATTCGGTTGTCAATTTTATTGGCAACCGATTTTTTTTGGATGACATTTTGGGCGGGAATGGCATTGGGATGGGATTGGATTGGTTGGTTTGATGGACGGGGTTTGATGGACGGCGTAGGGATTGAGCATACTCAATCCCTGCGCCTGGGTACGCAAGGGACCAATATCTGATTATATTGTTTCGAATTCAACCAATCCTCTTTCGTTGCGTTAGGTCATTTAATATTTATGGGAATTTTGGGAATTGTTGAAAATCGGGCATTCTTTTTTCTAAAAAAGCATTCTTTCCTTCCTGTGCTTCATTTGTCAAATAATACATTAATGTGGCATCTCCTGCTAATTCCATTAATCCATGTTGACCATCTAATTCAGC
>CAMDAO010000153.1 GCA_945888595.1 Chryseobacterium gleum
AATTCTTCCCAATCCGGTTTCCTCTCTGCAGTAGTTATATATCCTGTTAAATCTATAAATTTTTTAAACTGTGCATTGGTCACTTCTGTTACATCCATATAAAATGAATGTACCGTAACTTTGTGTTTAGGAAATTCATCTTTATCAGCCTGGTCATTATCTCCACCCATGTTAAAACTGCCAACAGGTATTAATACCATGCCCTCCGTAGAACTTACTGAGGAGATGTGAAATATAGAACTGTCATGAGTTACAGAAAATCTGGAAGGAATTTTCATACAACAAGCTGGGACCGTATCCTTGCTCATTGGTTTAAGTTGTGCTACTAACTTGTTACCCATAAAACAAAAAATTAGCACCCATGCACTTAATAATATTCTAGTAGGTCTATTATTATTTTGCAATGTGAATTTCAATTTAATTAATTTTTTTAGTCAATTTTCCAATAGATCTTATGTTTTTTCCTACCCTATTTTGTAAATCATCTCCTAAATCTTTTCTTGCCTCTTCGGCTAACTTATTCAATTCCATTACAATTAAAGGATTTTGATCTTTAACATCATACGCTTCTGATGGGTCTCTTCTTAAATCATATAATGCATAAGGCATGATGATATTTTCAGGCGTATTACTAGGGAACCCATCTTTACCTGGCAACTCATTTAAGTAGGATCTTGATGGATGCTCAAATACCAATTTCCAATTATCCCTTCTGACTGCTTCCAAAGAATTTTTTCTATAATAATAAAGGAAATTTTTTCGAGGTGTCGCATTCATATCCCCTTTAAAAATAGGCATCAAACTAACACCATCAATTTTATGATCTGGTAATTTTACTTTGCAAATAGCAGATAGGGTTGGTAAAATATCAATTGCAGAAACCAACTGATTACAAATTTGTCCGCCTTTAATATTACCATTCCATCTTACTATAAATGGCACTCGATGGCCCCCTTCAAAGCTTGTTCCCTTGCCTTCTCTAAAACCACCTGCACTGCCTGCATGATTTCCGAAGTTCAACCAAGGGCCATTATCGCTTGTGAAAATTACAATAGTGTTTTTATCAACCCCAGTTGACTTTAGGGTTTGCATAATGCGCCCTATTTCACTATCCACTTCCTGTATTACATCTCCGAATAATCCTTGTTTACTTTTGCCTCTAAATTTGGGTGATGCGTTAATTGGAACATGCGGCATATTGTGCGCAAGATATAAGAAGAAGGGTTTGTTTTTATTTCGCTTGATGAAAGAAATGGCTGCATCTGTATATAAACCAGTTAAAGTAGACTGATCCTCTAAAGTTTTTATCTCTCCTATTTTTTCATTGTCTTTTATAATAGGTAAAACAGGCAGCTTCGATCTCGAACTTTCTTTTTTAGCGGGTGTACCATCATATTCTATTGGCCACATATCATTTGAATAGGGAATACCTAAATACTCATCAAAGCCTTGTTGCAATGGTAGAAATTCTTTTTCATCGCCCAAATGCCATTTGCCAATAATTCCAGTTGCGTAATTATTTTGTTTCAACATCTCTGCAATCGTGACTTCTGAATGTGCTAAGCCTACTTCACTTCTTGGAAACAAAGCCCCCGAAATGCCCACCCTATTCGCATAACATCCAGTGAGTAAAGCAGCTCTTGAAGCACTACACACAGCCTGTGGCGTTAGGTAATTAGTAAATCGTATCCCTTCCAACGCTAATTGGTCAAGATTTGGAGTCTTAATATCCAAGGCGTTATAACAAGATAAATCTCCATAGCCTAAATCGTCCATTAAAATGAGTATTACATTGGGAAGTGGACCTTTATTTTGTGCAAATCCCGAATTGGACAAGAACACAATAAGGAATAAAAAAATAAAATTTAGTTTGATAATACGCATATGCTTTTTTAAAAATTTATAGATTAATTTTCTTTTAGTAAAATATCTTTTGCTTCTTGATCTTGATATTTATTTATTAATTTATTGAGCTTATTTTTTAGATTAACAATAGTGGATTGATATTCTTTTTCACCGATTGCATTTTTCATTTCGGTTGGATCCTTTTTTAAATCATAAAATTCCCAAGTCGTTGTTGCGTTATAGAAACGAATTAATTTATATTGCGGGGTGCGTATACCAAAATGCGGGCTCACATGATGAGGCGCTGGATATTCATAATAATGATAATAAAGCTCATCTTTCCATTGCTTGATTTGATTATTTTTTAATAAAGGAACAAGCGATACCCCCTGCACTTCAGTTGGAATTTTTACATGCGCTAAGTCTAAGATAGTGGGCGCCCAGTCTATGTTAGAAGCAAATCTGTTAATATTGGTGCCTGGCTTAATCATTGTTGGATACCTGATTAAGAAGGGCGTCTTCAATGATTCTTCATACATAAATCTTTTATCAAACCAGCCATGTTCTCCTAGATAAAAGCCCTGATCTGAAACATATACCAGCACTGTATTTTCAACCAAATTATTTTTATCCAAGTAATCAAGAATTCTTCCAATGTTTCGATCCATCGATTTTGCTACCGCTAGATAATCTTTCATATAACGTTGGAATTTCCATTTAGATAATTCTTTTCCACTTAACTTCTTTTCATCAAATTCTTTGGCCACTCCATCATAATATTTTTTTAATACTGCGCGTTGTTCATCATTAAGTCTTTTAAAGTCGCCAGTGATATAATCCATATGTACTTTTACATCCTCATTCATGCGCATAGTCTTTTCCACGGTCATATCCTGATGCATGGCCGCCTCTCTTCCTTCATAGGTATCAAAAAAATTAGAAGGTATTGGAAAATCAATTTCATCATATGCGCCTAAATCGGGCAAATCTGGTATCCATTCTCTATGAGTAGCCTTTTCGCCAATGACTAAGCAAAAAGGTTTATTAGGGTCTCTGTTATTTAACCAATCAAAAGATTTATCAGTGATGATATTAGTGACATATCCATTTTGCTTAATCGTGTCTTTATTACTGCTAATGAAATCTGGATTGTAATAATTTCCCTGCCCTCTCAGTATGTTAAAATAATCAAAGCCCTGTGGCAAATTACCTAAATGCCATTTACCCACCCATGCTGTTTGATAATTATTTTCCTGTAACAAACGTGAAAAAAGAAATTGATTTACATCAAACTTTTTTTCATTTAAAGTATATCCATTTTGATGACTGTACTTTCCAGTTAATAAAGTAGCCCTACTTGGACCACAGATTGAATTAGTCACAAAAGAATTTTGAAAAATGGCCCCTTCTTTTGCTATACGGTCAATATTGGGCGTAGGCATTAACTTACCTCCATAAGCGCCAATGGCTTGAAAAGCATGATCGTCAGAAATAATGAATACAATATTGGGTTGTTTTACTACAGGGGTAGTTTGCCCAAATGAAGTTGATATAAAAAATAAAATCAATATTGTAATGAGGCTCTTTTTCATAATTTTTTGGTAATGTCTAAAATTATTGGATAGGTCCGCTATTACTTACAAAAGATATGAACTTACTGTCTGGGCTCCAGCTAGGTGTATTGATGGTACCTTGAACACCATACAAATAGGCAATTGCTTTTGGCGCCCCACCACTCACTGGCATTAAACGCAACATTACTCTTTTATAAAAAGGATGGTCTATTGCACTAACGGTATTAGGGAAAGAAAGAAAAGCAATCCATTTATTATCAGGGGAAATATGCGCAAACCAATTATTGTATTCGTCAAAAGTAAGTTGTGTTTGTTCAGTTCCATCCATTTTCATTCTCCATAATTGCATAGCACCGCTTAGGGTAGAATTATAGTAAATAAATTTCCCGTCAGGTGAACACTCGGGTCCATCTGCAAGTCCTTTTGTCAAATGAGTTAACTGAACTTCTGCTCCACCATTGATTGATTTTTTAAAAATATTATAGGCGGCAGTTTTGCTAGTTCTTTGTGCAGTATAAACAACTTCTTTATTGTCTTTAGTCCAACCATGTAAATAACTTGGTGTGCTATCTGTAATTAATTTTGGCTCACCTCCAGTTAATGGTAAATAATAAATGGCGCTACCGCCACCAGCCGTGCCCTCTTTTTGGGAAGAAATGCCAAGTGTTTTGCCATCAAATGAAATAACGTGATCATTGTTATTTTTAATTACATTGCCAGTATTTAGCAAAGTGGCCGTCCCACCCGAAACCGGTACTGTATATATCTTTCCACCTTGATTAAATAACAAATGATTGCCATCAGGCATCCAATTGGGCGCTTCAAATCTGCCCTTGTCTTCATACACTACTTTTCTTTTGCCATCAAAAACATTTAAAATTTCCATTTTGCTACTTAAAATACCATCCTTGTATCCATTATGTGTTTCTGGTACGGTACTTTCTATTCTCACATTCCAAGCCTCCCCTTCTTCAATCACATCGGTATTATGACTGGAAATAAAAACGCCTGCTAAAACTTCAGCTGGCATATCAACAGCACTTGTTCTTCCAATTTCTTGTAAAGGTTCACCAGGATTCGCTACCCTCATGATAAATTCTT
>CAMDAO010000154.1 GCA_945888595.1 Chryseobacterium gleum
AAACTGCTATGAATTCGATTTGTGTGAAACCACATTTCAAACATAGGAGTAATTCTTTGTAAATATTTCGGTTTCAAGAAACAAAAAACGGATGGCAAAATATTGATGGAAGTTAGGTACTTAGAAATAACTAAATATAGCTTTCATAGCTCTTCTGGCTTATCACCTCGAAGTGCTCTAAACCTTTTTCTTGCCTCAACAACATATAAACTTCCTTTGTAATTAAAAAGTATACGTTTATAATATTCTGCTGCCTTTTCTTTATCGTTTAATTGGTTTTCATACATATCCCCCAACTGAAATAATGCATCATCGGCCAAAATATCTTCGGAATAATACTTCAACAATTCCTCTAAATAAGCTACCGATTCCACCCATTTTCCTTGTAATTGCATAGCGCGCGATTTTTTCAATAAAATCTCATCACTCAAACTATGGTATGAAAAATTTTTTAAAATACTATCAAAAAGAGCAAATGCTTCTTCATATCTGTGTTGCTCAATTAATAAATCTCCATTTGCAAACCATGTCATTGCAGTATAATTGCTATCGATACCGAAATTATCGGTTATCAAAAGAGATAATTTCATGGCATCATTTGCAATCAACTTTGAAGTAGACTCTTTTAAGACACTCAATTGTGATTGAGCAAAATCAAATTCTCCGTCATAATAAAATATACGTGCATTTTTGAACTTTGCCTCATGTCCAATTGGCTCAAATTTAAAATCTTTGTCTACTTGCATGTAGTAAAGAGATGCTTCCCAAATGTCTCCTTTTAGAACTAAAATATCCGCCAATTGCATTTTCACTTCCCCTCTTTCCATGTCGGTTAATGCAGGTAATTTTAATGCATCTTCCAAATTGGTGATAGCAATCGGAGCTTGGTTGGAATAAAATGCTTGTATGTGCGCCAGCTCAATAATCAACGAAAGAGTCGCTCTTCTTTTTCCAGCTCGAACCAACGCTTTTTCATATTCTACAATCGTAGCATCCAATTCTTCTTTTGAATACGTTCTAAACGTTGTGACTTCTAAAAAACGAGTATTTAGCAATGCTTTTTCCGCTTGATAATAAAACTGTAAATCGTCTCCTAATTGAAGGATATATTGAAAAGCTTTTCGTGCCGTTTCATATTCCTTATTTTCAACACAGATTTCTCCCAATTCAAAAACTCTTCGCCCTTGTGCGTCTTCTCTTTTATCGAGCGCCTGAACTTGAATAAGAGCAGCAGAAAAATTCTTTTTTTGGATAAATAACCATATTAACATCTCTGAATACACCGTCTCATTTGGCTGCTTTTGAATCCTTATCAATAATTTTTGGCGAAGAACATCGTATTCAGCAACAGAATCCTGACTAAAATCAATTTGCTTTGCTAACAAATCTTGAATGGTTTCTCCGTAATTTGACTGAACGTCTAGTAGATCAAGGTATTCATTAATCATATTTTCTACTTCACCTTTAACGGCATATAATTCAGCAAATTGAATGTTTAACGGATAGGTTTTTTTTAATGCCTTTCTACCTTTTACCAACGTTTTATAGGCATAATCATTTTTACCTTTCCCCTTAAAAGCTTGATAAACCTCAAGAACAGTAGTTGGATCATCCGAAAGTTCATCTATTAAATAATCATATATTTTATTTGCCTTTTCTACATCACCCGACTGCTCGTAAAATTCCCCCAATTGAACCTTGTATTCATAATTCGTTTTATTTTGAGCGATCTGTTTTTTTAATAATTTTTCAGCCTCTTTTTTATTGTCTGTTTTCATCAAACATTCATAATAACGCGTGAAATTAACTTTACTATTCTCCTTAGAATACAATCTTTCATAATAGGAAACCGCTTTATCAAATTCTCCATTTGAAAAATAATATTGAGCTAATTGTTGCTCAGTACCTTCTTGTGAAAAAAATAAAGGGGAATAACAAAGAAGTAATAAAAACAGAAATCTTTTCATAGTATTCTAAAAGTACAAATTAGAGATTAATTATTTTGCTATCAGATTAAACGAGTATTCATCAATTTCATTGTACAATTTCTGATGCGTTTCAATGGTTTTCTTCCTTTCGATCACATAATCGCTCAATAATTGACATATTTGTTGCGTTTTTATTTTTTCAAAATGAATGAACGCCTGATATTTAGCTCTTTCTCCATTTCCATTTATAATGTCATCTCTCAATTTCGTTAAGCTTATTTTTTCTTTTTTAGTGTTTTTTAACAAAAGTGAATAGGCCTTTTTCAAAGGTTGAAAAGAGAGAAGCATTTCACGATATGAATCTAATTTTTTTGCAAAGGTCAAGTTAATGGTGTCAGAATTATAATTATCCTTTATTTTCTGAGCAACCTCTTGTGATTCAATCGTAAAATCATCTATTTCAGTAAAATTATTTTCAATCAAAACAGTGGTAATACTATCTAGTGATTTATGCAACGATTCAATTGAAGCAAGCTCCTCTGCCTTATGCATATCAGCACACGAAGCAAAAAGGAGAATGAAAAAAATCAAGTTCAAAAATTTCATCGTTTGTCTTTTATGTGAGTAAAGTTAATTAAAAGTTTTATGAAATATAGACATTAGACAGCAAGACATCGAACGTCGACTGAAAAAATCATCAAAACCGTATTTTTTTAGAAGAAAAAACCCGTTTAAGCTTGGCTCAAACGGGTTTCAATATATTTTAGTTTCTACTTACAACTTAAAAGCAGCTTTCACTTTATCAACGAAATCTAATTTCTCCCAAGTAAACAATTCAACTTCTCTTTCTATGAAAGATCCATCTGGAGATTTGAAACGTTTTGTAACAATTTCATTTTTTCTTCCCATATGACCATATGCTGCTGTTTCAGAATAAATTGGATTACGCAATTTCAAACGTTGTTCTATAAAGTAAGGACGCATATCAAAAATTCCAGAAACAATCTTAGCCATTTCACCTTCGGACATGTCTACTTTTGAAGTTCCGTTTGTAGTGATAAATAGACCACATGGTTCAGCAACACCAATCGCATACGAAACTTGTACGAGAACTTCATCACACACACCTGCAGCCACTAAGTTTTTAGCAATGTGACGCGTTGCATATGCTCCTGATCTATCCACTTTTGATGGATCTTTTCCAGAAAATGCTCCACCTCCGTGCGCCCCTTTTCCTCCATAGGTATCAACTATAATCTTACGACCCGTCAAGCCAGTATCCCCGTGAGGTCCACCAATTACAAATTTCCCTGTTGGGTTAATATGATAGGTAATTTTATCATTAAACAAAGCTTGTAATTCTGGTTTCAAACTCGCTTTCACTCTCGGTATTGCGATATTGATAATATCCGCTTTAATTTTAGCTAACATCGCTGGTTCTGAATCGAAATCATCATGTTGAGTCGATACCACGATTGAATCAATTCTTTGTGGAACATTGTCATCGGAATATTCAATCGTTACTTGAGACTTAGCATCTGGACGTAAATAACCAATTAAATCAGTGTGATTATTTCGTATATCTGAAAGTTCTTGTAATATTTTATGAGCTAAATCAAGAGCCAAAGGCATGTAATTTTCCGTCTCTTTTGTTGCATAACCAAACATCATTCCTTGATCACCAGCTCCTTGTTCTTCAGGACTTTTCCTGTCAACACCTTGATTAATATCTGCAGACTGCTCATGAATTGCAGAAATAATTCCACAAGAATTAGCCTCAAACATATATTCCGCTTTTGTATACCCAATTTTTGCAATTACATCACGAGCTATTGATTGCACATCTAGGTATGTAGAAGTGTTAACCTCTCCCGCAAGAACAACTAATCCAGTTGTAACAAGCGTTTCACAAGCCACTTTTGATTGTGGGTCAAAAGCCATGAAGTTATCAATTAAAGCATCTGAAATTTGATCAGCGATTTTATCTGGATGTCCTTCTGAAACCGATTCTGATGTAAATAAATATGACATTTTTTATAATTTTTTAAAATATTAGGCTACGAAAGTAGTAAAAATTTATTGGATACAATGATTTGGAATTGAGAATAAAAAGAAAGAGTTAATCATTCCGAATCATCCATTCACATTGACATAAATATTCCAAGGTCTCAAGATGCCGTTTCGCTTCGAAAAGTGTTCTACCCCATGCATAGGTTCCGTGATTTCTCATTATAAAGGAGTGATTTACAATTCTATTTTTGTTTTCAATTAAAACGGTTGAAAATTCATCCATATCTTGCGTATTATCAAAAATTGGAATAGAAATCTCATTCGTATGAGAAAGTTGACCAGAAAATCCCTTTTGAATTTCATATCCTTCAAATTTTACGCAATTCTCTGTTTTCTGAGAAACTAATACAGGGTAAACCGAATGACTGTGAAGGATTACACTTGTTTCTGGAAATAGGTCGTAGAGCACACAATGAATTAAAGTTTCAGCAGAAGGAACGGCTAT
>CAMDAO010000155.1 GCA_945888595.1 Chryseobacterium gleum
AATTAATTCAGAAATTTTAGAAATAGCAGTATAAGCAATACCTTTAATTCTATACTAATTTTATTCATTCGCAAAGTTGGCTTCCAGTCAGGAATAAAGTTTTTAATTAAAACTTCGTGTAAAAGAGATATTCCGTCTTTTTAATAAAAATAAAAAACCTTACCCTATTCAAATTTTATTTGAAAACTTTCTCAGTAAAACCATTGTCAAAAACTTTCAAGTATATACCTGAAGGACAATTTTTAAAATCGACCATTTGGCCCATCATGTTTACATAATAAAATTGGCCAACTTGATTCGTGAATCGCACAGAAACAGGGTCAAAAGTAACTCGTTTACCATCAAAATCTACTTGAGATAGCTGGTAATAAACGATTTCTGCCATTTCAGAATTATCGTTAATTAAATAATCATTTTGTGAAAAGGAAGTTCCTGCTCCATTTTCTCTTGCGATTTCATTCCACTCGATACCATCAATCGATTTTTTGATAATGAAATAATCATTGTTTTTTTCAGTTACCGTTGTCCATAAAATATTGACAGAATTATCTTTTTGTTTTTCGGCTGTGAAAGAAGTAAGTTCAATGGGTAGGACAATTGAACCACAAACCCCAGTTATAGAAGGAACAACAGGCGCAGAAGTATATACTGTATGAGTGCTTAAGACAGGGGTTATCACAGATGAAAGAGGAGTTCCCACGGTTGAAGGGGCAGTACCAAAATACGTTGTGCTAATTGATTGCGCTGGCGATGTGCCATCGCAGCAAATATTATAATTACCGGAAGATTGTGAGGTTAAAAATTTGCAATCTGTAATTGTCACGTTACAGACATACGAACTGCCATTTGCGGCATAAACATCTGCCCCCTTTGCACTGCTAGTATTATTTTGAAATGTGCATGAGTCAATGGTCATGGAAATTGTTTTTGGAGAAAGGAATGCACCAGCATTACTATACCTGCATGCAACTCCACCACCTCTTACACTAGAGCCTCCATTATTTTTAATTACACACCTAGATAGCTTTGCAACACCACAACTTATGTAATACCCAGCACCATAAGAACTTGCAGTACCAAGTGTATTTCCATCAATCACGCAATCTTTCACTGTTACATTACCTCCAACTTGAGCAATACCTCCGCCTAAAGTAGAGTTGTTGCCAGAAATAATTGTATTTTTTACCGTCACGATTGTTGTCGCGTCACCCTCTATAGATAAGCCAGCGCCATTTGATGTAGTTTTAGAATTATTAGATAACACATAATTACTAATTGTTAAATTAATGGAAGTACCGTATACTTCAATACCACCTGAAGAAGTTGAACCAGATAAATTGCAGTAATTCCCTCCATTTTGAATAGTAACAGATGATTTTCCTTGAATGGAAATAGTAGGATTACCAGCATTATTTCCATTATTTTGCAAAGTAACATTGTCAATAACGATACCGGAAATTGCTGTACCAGTGCCTCCAATCGTTATCGCAGCAGCACTTCTTCCTGGAATCTGACTACCATTGTTATCATAATATTGAATACACAAATTTTTAAGTTTTGCACCACTTGCTTTTATATACATAAAATAGTCAGTAGTGTTAATGGCTGCAGAACGATCAAAAATTGTTTTTGTTTTCCCCGCCCCAATAATCGTCAAGTTCGTTGCGGTGAATGTCAAGGCGAAATCTGTAGTATAAGTACCTGCATCAACATAAATAAAATCACCTGAAGAAGCTGCTGCTATTGCCGTTGATAATCTTAAAAATGGCGAAGTTACCGTTCCTGTGCCTCCAGCTGTTCCAATCACTGAACCAGAAGTATAAATATCATTTACCCCGCTAACAACTGCATCATCAACATACCAATTTGCTGCATTTGAAACAATTGAAACCAAAACAAATAGGAAACTCAATAAACTATTTTTCATCTCTTATATTAATAGAAAATAAACACTTTTATCTAATACGTAAATTTACTTAGTTCGTCCTTGAATAGCAAAAAAATAGTGTTGAACAACTATATAATAAGGCTTAAATCTAATATTTAAGCTAAATGGTTATATGTTTTGGGGTAAAATGCTTAAGATTATTATTGTTTTAATAATAATCTCTTTACATATAACTGGAATAATATAGAATTTGGTGGGCTAATAATCGAAAGGTGAAAGATCTAAAAAAATAAAACCGCAGACAAGCTAACGGTTTTATTACACTGAAATAGAATAAACTAGAAGTTGTTAATCTAACTTATATTTTTTTAATCTCGGTTCTTCTATTTACTAAATATTCTTCTTCGGTACATTTACTTGTATCATTGCATTTGTTCAAAGGCTGTGATTCACCAAACCATTTTCCTTGAATTCTATCTTTAGAAATTCCTCTTGAAACCAAATAGGCTATGCAACTTTCAGTTCTTCTTTTTGATAACTTATCATTGTAGTCATCTGTCCCACGACAATCTGTGTGAGAACTCAATTCGATAGAAACCAATGGATTTTCTTTCAAATAGGTAACAACTCTATCCAGTTCTAATTTCGATTCTTTCTTGAGATTCCATTTGTCATAATCATACAACAATTCTCTCATAATAAAAATTGAATTGTCCTCGATTTTTTTCAATGTTATTTTATTCGTAATCTCTTTTTCCTTCGTGAATGTTGATAAAGATGTCAAGTTATCACTGTACTCTGCACGAGAGGTCAGTATTTCAAAATCGTTATTTCTCAATAATTTCGTTTTAATCACACCATCCTTGTCTGTTACAACAGTAATAATTTCTCCCGTAGTTTTGTTTTTAATTTCAACCTTGGTATTGGCTAGCGGTAAATTCGTCTTTTCGTCTACAACGGTCGTTACAACATCTACATATTTAGGGGTGAGATTAAAGTTTCTGTAAGTAGTATCGCTTTCGGTTTTTCCAACTGTTGAATAATTTTCTTCAATTGGAGCGAATTCTTGATCATTAATTTCAAATATATAGGAACTATTTTTATCTCCTTTGAAATCAAACTTTCCATTTTTATCTAGGTAGATTGTATCTATCACAACACCCTCTTTCTTTACTAAAACAGGAATTTCCATTAATTTATCCACACTTACATCCGCAACAATAGTTCCAATGAAGACAAAATCCAAGGTGGTAATTGTTACGCTATAAATACGATCAATAAATTCTTCTCTGTTACTAGATAGATATCCTTTTTTACCTGTATTATCAAGAATCAAAGAGAAATCATCCCCGTTCGAATTAAGATTTGCTCCTAAATTTTCAAGGTTGCTCGCTGTCGAATTATTAAAATTAACACTGAACACATCTAAACCACCAAGTCCCGCATGACCAGTACTTGAAAAATACACTTTATTTTTCTGTGTAAAAGGAAACATTTCATTGTCTGATGAATTTATTACGTCTCCACCATTAATTGGTTCTGACCATCCAAGTGGATTTTTTGTGGAATACCATATATCTGCCTTTCCGTATCCGCCAGTTCTATCAGAACTAAACCATAATGTTTGACCATCCTCTGATAAAAAAGGCTGTGCTAAAAAGAATTGACCATCGTTAAATGCAAAAGGAGTTTCAACTTTCGTTTTTTCATCAAAAATAAAGATGCCTGTTGTTGTTAAGCTTATCGCTTTACTTGAGGGGAAATTTTTAGAATAATACCACACTTGGTTAATACTGTCATAGTATGCAGTTCCATCATGTCTTACTGTCTCTAAAAATTTTAATTCATGTACTTTTCCGTCGATTTTAGAAGATAAATATAAATTTAAATAAGATGAATTGTCAAAAGTTGATTTTCTAACGGAAAGATCTCTCGCAGATGAGAAAACAATTCCCTTTGGGTGATAAATGGCATTAAAGTCCCCTTTTCCTGAATTAAATTCAACTTTAGTTAGTAAATATTTAGAAGTATCACTTTTCAATTCATTCCAAATAATTCCTCCGTTATATTGGTCTAATAGTTTCTTTCGAACATCCGTAGTATTTTTAACGATTGGACTATTTAGCACTTCTTTTGCTTTTTCAGTGAATCCCAAAAATAAATTCAACTGAAAATATTGGTAAGCATCGCTAAATGTATATTTATCACTTACACTTAAACGGGCTAAAACATCATTTTCGAAGACAAAATCTCTACATTTTTCTGACGAAATCAACGCATGACGAAAAATAAGTTCATTTTCAGCAAGTAGTAAATTATCTTTCTGAATTAATTCTTGATAAATCGGACTTGCTTCCGCATAGCGAAATGTTTTAAAATAGCTCTCCGCTTGGGTTATTTTTGAATTCTGACCGATTAGTTGAACACTTAATGTCAACATAAATCCTATAAGTAGGAATAATTTCATAATTAATTATTTTATATTCTAAAAATATCTAGGAGAACCAAACGCC
>CAMDAO010000156.1 GCA_945888595.1 Chryseobacterium gleum
ACGAATATTTTGATCGTTTCAATTATGAAAATTATGGCGGAACAGCTATTTTAGGAGTAAAAGGAAACGTAATAATTGGTCATGGTATATCAAATGATAGAGCGGTTAAAAACATGATAAAACATGCCTATGACGTAGCTAAATCGGGTTTATCAAAGAAAATTAACGAGGCGTTTAATTAATTATGGGTAAAATAACAGCAGCAATAACAGGTGTTCAAGGATATGTTCCTGAGTATGTCCTAGACAATGAAAAATTGGCTAAAATCGTTGACACCAACGATGAGTGGATTATGTCTCGAACTGGAATCAAAGAAAGAAGAATACTGAAAGAAGGAGCTTCTTCTGATATGGCTGCTGAAGCGGTAAGAGCACTTTTAGCGAAAACAGGAACAAATCCTGATGACGTAGATTTAGTGATTCTTGCCACTGTAACTCCTGACTACGTTTTCCCGTGTACATCAAATGTACTTTGTGACAAGGTAGGAATTAAAAATGCTTGGGGTTTTGATTTAATGGCTGCTTGTTCAGGTTTTATCTATGCTCTTTCAACCGGTTCTCAATTTATTGAAACAGGTAAATATAAAAAAGTAATTGTAGTTGGTGTGGACAAAATGTCCTCTATCATAGATTACGAAGACAGAACTACCTGCATTATCTTTGGTGATGGATGTGGAGCGGTTTTATTAGAGCCAAATACAGAAGGAAATGGTATTCTTGATTTTATACTAAGAGCAGATGGATCAGGACGTGATTTGTTGATTCAACCCGCTGGAGGCAGTGCTTGTCCCCCTTCAATTGAAACAATTGAAAATAGAATGCACTTTGTAAAGCAAGAAGGAAAAGCAGTTTTCAAATTTGCGGTTACGAATATGGCTGAGGTGTCGGCTGAAATAATGGAAAAAAATAACCTTACTAGTGATGATGTTGATTGGTTAGTACCTCATCAAGCAAACTTGCGTATTATTGATGCAACTGCTAATCGCATGGGGTTGTCTAGAGACAAAGTAATGATAAACATCGAAAAATACGGAAATACAACAGCCGGAACTTTGCCGCTATGTTTGTGGGATTATGAAAAACAATTAAAAAAAGGAGACACTTTAATTCTTTCTGCCTTTGGTGGTGGTTTTACATGGGGTGCCGTTTATTTAAAATGGGCTTATGATTCTAATTAATTTAAATTATTAATTTGTAAAAAATCAAAAAAATGAATATTACAGAAATTCAAGACTTAATAAAATTTGTAGCAAAATCAGGTGTTACAGAAGTTACAATTGATAAAAAAGATTTTAAGATTATTATAAAATCTGAAAAATCAGGGAAAATTGAACAACAATATATAGTGCAACAAAGTATGCCAACTGCAGCTCCACAAACGGCACCTGCAGCAGCACCCATTGCATCAGTGCCTTCAGAAGCCGTTGTTGCTGAAAATGATGATTCAAAATATGTGGTTGTAAAATCACCCATGATTGGTACTTTCTATCGTTCCGCTGGACCAGAAAAAGAATCTTTTGTTACTGTTGGACAAGCAATTGCAAAAGGCGATACCGTTTGTATTATTGAAGCGATGAAATTATTCAATGAAATTGAAGCAGAAATTTCAGGTAAAATCGTGAAAGTTTTGGTGGATGATGCATCCCCTGTTGAATATGATCAACCGCTATTTTTGGTAGATCCTGCATAAAGAAAATTGATTAAGGATTGAAATTCAATCCTTTTTTATTTTACCTTAAAATCATAAATATGTTTAAAAAAATATTAATTGCCAATAGGGGCGAAATTGCGTTGCGTGTTATTCGCACGTGTAAAGAAATGGGAATTAAAACGGTTGCTGTATATTCTACTGCTGACAAAGATAGTTTACCCGTCAGATTTGCAGATGAAGCTGTTTGTATCGGTCCTCCTGAAAGTTCAAAATCTTACCTTTCTATTTCAAATATTATAGCTGCAGCTGAAATCACAAATGCAGACGCGATTCATCCTGGTTATGGATTTCTTTCAGAAAATGAAAAATTCTCACGAGTTTGTCAAGAGCATAATATTAAATTTATTGGCGCTTTACCTGAGCAAATCGCAGGCATGGGAGACAAAGCAAGTGCAAAAGCGACAATGATTGCAGCTGGAGTGCCTTGTGTGCCTGGGTCAGCTGGTTTATTGAAAGATGTTGCGGATGCAAAAGCACAAGCTAAAAAAATTGTGTATCCTATTATCATGAAAGCAACTGCTGGTGGTGGCGGAAAAGGTATGCGAATTGTATGGAAAGAAGAAGATCTTGAGGCAGCTTGGGATTCTGCTCGAAAAGAATCTGCAGCAGCTTTTGGAAATGATGGTCTGTATATGGAAAAATACATTGAAGAACCACGCCATATTGAAATTCAAATTGCAGGTGATGTATTTGGAAATGCATGTCATCTTTCTGAAAGAGATTGTTCAATTCAACGTCGTCACCAAAAATTAGTGGAAGAAACACCTTCTCCTTTTATGACGGATGAACTTCGAGAAAAAATGGGCGAAGCAGCCATTAAAGCAGCTAAATCTGTAAAATATGAAGGGGTTGGAACGGTTGAATTTTTAGTAGATAAAAATCGTGACTTCTACTTCATGGAAATGAACACTCGAATACAAGTAGAACATACCATCACAGAAGAAGTTATTGATTTCGATTTAATAAAAGAACAAATAAAATTAGCGTACGGTATTCCTCTTTCTGGTCTAAACTATTACCCACAAATGCATTCTATTCAATGTAGAATAAATGCAGAAGATCCTGATTATGATTTCAGACCTTCACCGGGAAAAATAACAGCATACCACTCTCCTGGAGGTCATGGGGTTCGCGTTGATTCTCATGCTCATGCTGGCTACAGTATTCCTCCGTATTACGACTCGATGATTGGGAAGCTTATTACAGTTGCACAAACAAGAGAAGAAGCGATTTTAAAAATGAAAAGAGCACTCGGTGAATATATCATTGAAGGTGTGAAAACAACTATTCCTTTTCATTTAAAATTAATGGATGACGAAAATTTCAAAAGTGGTAATTTTACAACTGCTTTTATGGATACATACGAACATTAAAGTATTCAATACTTAAATACTAAGTGGTTATTCTCTGTGAATAACCACTTTTTTATTTTATACACATCCATAAAATCAGGTTTGTAGATATTTTAAATAAAGCCAGAATAATAGAACCGCACCTTAGACACCCTTTTTTTTTTGAGTAATTTGAACGAAATTTCCTTGATTTTTCTGCCTCCATAACAACACTAAAGTTTTGAATTACAAGGTTTCATTTTACCCGAAAGCCGAAATATAAATTTTGTTTATGTAAGATATTATTTGTAAACTTACCCTATGAAAAATATATTAGCCCTCTTAATTAGCGTACATTGTTTTTCTGTTTTTGCATATAGTAAGGAGCGAATTTATATTGAGAATTCGTCAAAATCGGTAAGTGAAAAAGAAGCTATCGTGATCTTAGTTGGTTTTGGTTCAAAAATTCAAGGGACAAAAAAAATAGCCGATTATTTTTTTAACAAGGGATACGATGTATTTATCCCTGACTATATTTCCCGTAAATCAATCGAAGGTTGTGTTGAAAACTTAGAAAAATTCATTGTAAAAAATCACATTAAGCAATATCAGAGCTTACATGTTTTTTCTTACATTATTGGCTCTTGGACTTTAAATAATTGGATTGAAAAAAATCCTGATAATAACATTTCTACCATCATTTATGACAGAAGTCCTTTACAAGAAAGAGCTCCTTATGCTCTCGTAAAAGATATTCCTGTTTTATTGCGCATCACTTCTGGAAAAATAATGAAAGAATTTTCCAATACAAAGTATTCACCTATTGAGTCAGAAAAAATATTCATTGGTATTATTATTGAAAGTAAACCCACAAAATTAATTAGAAAACATAAAGAATCTGCGCTGTCACTCGGGCCTATTAACTGGGATGTAAAGAACCTCAACCAAAAATATACTGACAAATTTTATACGTGGTTAAATCACGACGAAATGTATACTCGGTTTGATATTTCAGGGAGCGAAATCTTTCACTTTATTAAAAATCATACCTTCACAGAAGCAGCCAAAAGAGAACCTTTTTCTGATGACCCTTTTGTAAATTTAAACCCAATAAAATGATTTCACTATACAGCATTAAACCAAAGTTTCAGCAATTACTCAAACCATTGCTCGGATTTCTCTACAAAAAGGGGGTGACCGCCAATATGATTACCTGGTGCGCAATTCTTTTGTCCGCTGCAACAGGCGCACTTCTGTGGATTCACCCATACGGAAAAATGTTGCTTCTTCTGCCTCTTTCG
>CAMDAO010000157.1 GCA_945888595.1 Chryseobacterium gleum
ACATCAAAAGGGAGTGTAGAAGAAGGAAAAGATTCGTCTGTATCTTTCGTGCGAATCGTGAATGGTATTCCTAAACCTTCAAGTAATTCTTTTCTTCTAGGCGATTTTGAACCTAAAATTAATTTTCTATTTTTAATCATTACGAAAGAAGTATCCAATAAAAAGGAAGTAATAAACCCATAAGCATAGCTATTTTTACAAAAAGTTCAACCGTTTTTAATTCTTTACGAGTAACTGATTTAATGAGAAGCAGGGCAGATAGCACATTTAATAGTGATGAAATTACGACAGGTAAAAATATGAGTAAATTTTGAAAAAATAAACCGTCATTTTTTAATTTCAATAGAAATAAGATTATAAAGAAAATGGGTGACAAGAATAATATTATTCCCGCTATTAATTTTGATTTTTGCGCTCCATAAATAATCGGTAATGTTCTTGCATGTAATACTTTATCGCCTTCAACATCTTCAATGTCTTTTATTATTTCTCTTGCTAAATTGGTTGTAAAAGCAAAAAAAGCTAAAATGAAAATATAATGGCCGTGGTTCAATAAATGGTATATCCAGTAGGAGATAGGTGTAGCTGTTTCTTGTATTTCACCTGAAGGGAATTGGCTTTGAATATAAAAATGAACGCCACATAAGACAGGAACTAAGGCGGTTAAAAATGCAATCGTAATGTTACCAATTAATAGTTTTCTTTTAAAAGACATGCTATAAAACCAGAGAGCATTTATTGATAAAAGATGAATGAAAACATACCAAAAAGTATGGTTTCGGACACTTAAATAGATGGCAATCGAAAAGGCTACCCCATTCAAAAGCCAATGACTCATGATAGCCCATCTTCTAGTGATATATTTTGTAATAATCAGTTGCTCTGGCTTGTTAATTCGATCTGCTTTTACATCGAAATAATCATTGATTATGTTTCCTGCTGCTGCAATTAAAATTGTTGAAAAAACCAATAAGAAGAAATCAAAACTTTCACCTTCCTTCGTAAATAATTGTGTCTTAAAAAAATGTTCATACACGTATAAAAACACACGCGTACTATACATCGTAAAAGCAATGATTACTAGATTGATAGGTCGAATAAGGCGAAGGAAATTCATATTCTATTTAATGATTTTGTATTCAGTTCTACGATTTTCCTGATGCGCTGCTTCTTTCAATTTTTCAGTCGAAAGTTTGGATATATCCCCGTCAGAATTAATATTTACGGTTTCACCGTACCCAATAAAAGATAATCGTGTAGCAACAATTCCTTGGCTAATTAAGTAATCGTACACTGCTTTCGCACGATTGTTTGATAAGACTTGATTTTCTGTTGCATCACCTCGTGTATCTGTATGCCCCCCCAACTCTATATTAATCGCAGGATTTAAGACTAGCCAATCACGAAGTTTATTTAATTCGACAAATGATTCCGTTCGTAAAGTTGCTTTTGCTAAGTCGAAAAACACATTTTTTAGGATTGTTGGCTGTGAACTCGTAATAGGAATCATGGGTACGTCCATGTGAACAGCTTCCAATCCTTCTGGATTTGTCATGTTGAAATTTTGAGAGAAGAAATTATAACCTGGGAACGATACGTTTAAAGCATAGTCGCAATTTACGGGTAGTGATACCATAAATTCACCATCCGTAGCATCTGCCTCTGAATAAATAACTTCCTTAGTTGTTTTTAAATCGATCAATCTAAATTTACCAGCAAGCGGTTTATTATTTGTCACGTCAAATACTTTTCCTTCAAAATACAAAGTTTTCGTTGGACGTAAATTTTCTGGCATATTAAACCAATAAATATCCAAATCTCCAAAACCACCCCCTCGATTTGAAGCAAAGAATCCAATTTCTCCATCTGGAGAAACCATTAATGAATTTTCATCTGAGAGTGTGTTGATTGGATAACCTAAATTAAGAGGTTTTGTCCAAGTACCATTATCTTCTAAGTGAGACATGTATAGATCAGATCCGCCCATACCTCTATGACCTCTTGAGGCAAAATACAACGTTCGTCCATCCGGGTGAATTAAAACAGACTCTTCTTCATGTTCCGAATTAATAATAGAAGGTAATCGTTCTGGAGTACCCCAATATCCATTGTCCTTTAGGTGTACAACAAAAATATCAGAATTTGGCATTTCCCCTTTTTTACTGACCCTTCTAATAAAATAAAGGGTTTTTCCATCTGAAGATAGGGAAGGTTGAGATTCCCAAGAATATGAATTCACATTTCCTGGCAAGTTAACAGGGTCTGACCATCGATTTCCTAGTTTTTTTGTATAAAAAATATCACAACTTCCTTTTCCAGTTCTTCCTTCTCCGTAGTCAGCATCATCTGATTGACCAGAACAAGCAACAAAAATAAGAGACCGTCCATCTGCAGAAATAGTTGGTGCACCTTCGTTTAGCAAGGTATTAATATTTGAAGGCATTGCAACAGCAGTCCCCCATATGTTTTTATCACTTAGTTGCGAAACGTAAAAATCCTCTTGCTCTTTATAGACCGGAACGCGAGCATCATCAATTCTTCTAGTAAATAAAATTGTTTTACCGTCCACAGTAATCGTTGGGTAGTACTCTGGATCAGCGGTATTCACTCCTTGTCCCATATTTTTTGGCTCAAATGGAAGAGGGTTTTTCATGGCCTCCTGTGCGAAAAGGCAATCTTCTCTCATCAAATAAGCCTGATTGACCATATCAGGATTTGCGTTACGATTACTCATGTAAACGTCTAAATTTTTAAGGGCTCCTTCATAATCTCCCAACCTTTGCTGAGAATTAGCTAAGTAAAAAAAAGTACTTCCAGTGGAGCTATGATTAGGGTTGATAGATAAAGTTAATTCGAAATATTGAATTGCTTCTTTATTTTTACCTAAAGCCTCATAAAATTCCGCAATAAGAATATATGGTTCCCAAAACTTAGGGTCTTTCTCAATAGATTTGAGTAGTATGTTGATTCCATCTTGAAACCTCGGATATCCTGTTTTAAGATCTTTTGTATTTCCCATTTGCATTCCTTCTTCAAACAGAGCGATTGCTTTTTTGTTTGAACTAGAATATTGACCTTGAGCAACACTGCAAGCTGCGAATACTAAAATTTGAACTAGTAACAAAAATGTTTTCATACGTAGATTATTTGGTTTACTATTCATATGGATTTTCGACTATTGCAAGTAATACGCAAAAAGCCCTTTTTTTGTTTCGTTCTAGAAATAAATCAAGGTATATCCATGAATTTATGAGTCTGTAAGGAAATTCTCCATGTAGGATTATTTTTCACATAGTCGATAATTTCAGGCAAAAACCGTTCCTGTTTTGACCATTCTGGTTGAAGGTACATTTTGCAAGATGAATTAATTTTCGCCGCATTTTCTTCAGCCCATTGAAAATCTGATGGGTGACTGATAATCACTTTTAATTCAGAAGCGATTTGAAATGCTTGTTCAACAGGTTTTTTGAATTTCTTCGGAGAAAAGCAATACCAGTCAATCTGGCCAATCAACTCATAGCAGCCAGATGTTTCCATGGCAACTTCAATAGTATTATTTTTTAATCTCCTTGTCAATTCTGTCAAATCGTACATTGCGGGCTCTCCTCCCGTGATAACAACGAAATCTGTACCTGAGTTTACAACCTCTTGAATTAAAAAGTCGATACTTTGTAATGAATGTTTTTCAGAATCCCAACTCTCTTTTACGTCACACCAGACGCAACCGACATCACAACCCGCAATTCTAATAAAGAATGCAGCTCTTCCGGCATAAAAGCCCTCGCCTTGAATTGTGTAAAAAAATTCCATTATTGGAAGTTCAACAGTTGTGTCTATTTTTTTCTGAATCATGTAACAAAAATAAGATTTTATTGAGGATTTGGACTTAATAAATAACAGTTTCTGCTATTTGTAGTAGGGCAGGAAAAACGATTTCATGATTAGTCGGTTTATTTAAATTGTTTAATTAGAATCTATAAATGTCCAACTTCTCATTAATTTCTTGTGCTCTTTTCTGAATTCTAACAATTCTCGTTTAGATTTATCTCTAGAACTTTTCGCATCGATAATAGCTTTGAAGGACTTTTGAATTTTTTCAAGAATGGGCGAATTCATTAATATTCGTGAGGTTTCCTGATCAAAGTAATACGTATTGAAAACCTCAATGATATTCTTTTTATCTTCAAGATCCGTATCTGTGAGTACCTTTTTTGAGTAGTGCAGTTCGCTTAAAAAAGGCAATAACTGAGCACTTAGATCAATGAAATTTCGTAAGATGTAAATCGCTTCATTGACTCGTTGTATGTTTTTCGC
>CAMDAO010000158.1 GCA_945888595.1 Chryseobacterium gleum
TTGTTGGATTTTGCTTAAAATAGGGTTTATATACTAATCGGTCACTTGCTCCAAGCGAAAATAGATAAATAAAATATCCTGCAAACGTCCGTTTATAATAAACGATTTTTCCGGCATCCATGCCTGCATCAACTAGTAGCCATTTATTATTGATGTAAACTGCATTCCAAGAAGATTCATCCAAATAAAATTTATCAGTTATATCTACATATTCGTCTTTCACGTATCCTGGAATTGTGACTGCTTGAATATTTGAATATTTACAAAGTTCTTGAAAAAGATGACTATAATAAAGTGTTTTTCTTCGATATAATATTTTTTTATTTGCAACAGGTTCGTAGTTAAAACGCATCCATTTTTTAATATCAAATTTTATATTATAGGTCATCCAACTATGTATTGCACAGACTTTTTCAGAATCAGAAACTAAATTAGTGGTCAATCGCGCGGCTAGCTTTTCAACGTTTAATGATCGAACGTAGGGCACAAATCTATGCGCTTTACTTTTTTGTGATAAAGCAGATAAGTAGAAGAAAGTGACTACGATAAACAGAATACTTCGCATTGATACAAATAAAATTACGTAATCAAACTTACTACAAAATAAAATAAAATTTAATAATTAATTTTTAATTAAACGAAAAAGAAGCGTATTTTTATGATTCTCATTCTTTTATTTGTAATTATGAAATTGATTTATCTTCTATTTTTTTTGTATTCAATTCCTTTATTTTCTCAAAATAAAGATTCTGTATTTATTCGTTCAATATACAATGTAGCATTAAGTAATGGTAAGTCGCATGAAGATTTGAGGCAATTATGTAAAGACATAGGTGCCCGTTTATCAGGGTCTTCAGAAGCTGAAATGGCAGTGCGTTGGAGTAAATTAAAAATGGAAAGTTATGGATTTGACAAAGTCTACTTACAAGAAATAAAAGTGCCACATTGGGAAAGGGGGACGACTGAGTCAGGATGGATTCGATCTAAAAATGGCGCTGTACAAAAAGTGCATATTTTAGCTTTAGGCGGTTCTATTTCCACCAATGGCCTGATCGAATCTGAAGTAATCGAATTTAAACATTTGGTTGATTTAAAAAAAGCTGATCCATCAGTTATTAAAGGAAAAATAGTTTTTCTAAATCAAGCGATGGATGAGCAGCAAATCACCACTTTTAAAGCGTATGGCGCATGTTATCCCATTAGAGGAGATGGCGCAGTAGAAGCAGGTAGACTCGGAGCTGTAGCTGTAATAATTAGATCTTTAGGATTGGCTCTTGACGATCATCCTCATACCGGTACAATGCATTATGAGGATTCAATAAAAAAAATACCTGCTGCCGCTTTGTCGACAATAGATGCGAATCGATTATCTGAAATTTTAAGTAAAGGGAAAGCATACTTTGTCTTGGAAATGGATTGCCATTCTTTTCCAGATGCTATTTCCTACAACGTAATGGCAGAAATTACAGGTAGTGAAAAACCAAATGAGATAATAACCTTTGGAGGTCATTTAGATTCTTGGGATACGGGAGAAGGGGCACATGATGATGGTGCAGGGGTTATTCATTGTCTCGAAGCGCTTCGGATACTAAAGGAATTGAACTATCATCCAAAACATACGTTGAGAGTTGTTTTTTTTATGAATGAGGAAAATGGAAATATGGGAGGGAAGTCCTATGCTACTTGGTCTAAAGATAGAAAAGAAGTCCAAATTGCAGCATTAGAAAGTGATCGAGGTGGTTTCTCTCCAAGAGGTTTTGAAGTCGATGGCTCAGAAGCGCAAGTAAATGTATTAAAATCTTTTCAGACCTATTTCTCTCCTTATGATCTTTCGATTTTCCAAAAAGGGTTTGCTGGTGTAGATATTGCCCCACTAAGCAAGTCTTTTATAGGTATTCCCTTATTTGGTTTTGTTCCGGATTCTCAAAGATATTTTGATTTTCATCATGCGTCATCTGATGTTTTTGAAAGTGTAAATAAAAGGGAGTTAGAATTAGGTTGCGCTGCAATTAGTTCTTTGGTGTATCTTTTAGATAGTAAATTTTAGCTGTTCATTAAACGTTCATAAAAAGTTGTGAAAAGACATACTATTTCGCTTTAATTTTCTTACTTTTGCTTTCAAATTAACGAAATAAAGTAAGATAAATTCATCTTGTTTTAGTAAATAAAACCAATAACAATATGGCTGAAGACATATTTGATAAAATTAGAAAAAATAGAGGACCGATCGGTCAGTATTCTAAAGGAGTTCATGGCTATTTTACTTTTCCTAAATTGGAGGGTGAATTAGGAAATAAAATGATTTTTAGAGGAAAAGAGTGTTTGATTTGGTCACTAAATAATTATTTAGGTTTAGCAAATCATCCTGAAGTCCGCGAGGCTGATACAAATGCTGCTGCTGAATATGGTTTAGCCTATCCGATGGGTGCTAGAATGATGACGGGTCAAACGAGTGAGCATGAAAAATTGGAAAATGAGCTGGCTGAATTTATGCAGAAAGAGGATTGTATTTTGATGAATTTTGGATATCAAGGAATGGTTTCTGCAATTGATTGTTTGGTTGATCGAACGGATGTAATTGTTTATGATAGCGAAGCACATGCCTGTATTTTGGATGGAATGCGTTTACACAAAGGAAAACGATTTGTGTTTAAGCATAACGACATGGAAAGCTTTGATAAGCAAATGGGACATGCATCCAAATTAGTGGAACAAACTGGTGGTGGAATTTTAGTTATTACAGAAGGTGTATTCGGTATGGCTGGGGATCAAGGTAAATTAAAAGAAATTGTTGATTTCCGTAAATCTGGTAAATATAATTTTCGCTTGTTCGTTGATGATGCGCATGGTTTTGGTACGCTAGGAGAAACTGGACAAGGATGTGGCGAAGCTCAAGGTGTTCAAGGCGAAATCGATGTATTGTTTGGTACTTTCGCAAAATCAATGGCTTCTATTGGTGGATTTGTTTGTGCCGAAGAAAGTATTGTTGAATATTTTAGATACAATATGCGTTCTCAGATGTTTGCAAAAGCGCTTCCAATTACTATTACAATTGGTGCTCGTAAACGTTTGGAGTTGTTAAGAACTCAGCCAGAATTAAAAAATAATTTATGGAAAATTGCCAACGCACTGCAAGAAGGATTGGTGAGTTCTGGCTTTAGTATTGGTGAATCAAATTCTCCTGTTACTCCCGTTTTTATGAAGGGTTCTCTAGCTGAAGCTACAAATCTGACATTTGATTTACGTGAAAATTATAATATTTTCTGTTCAATTGTCATTTATCCTGTGGTGCCAAAAGATGTAATTATGTTGAGATTAATTCCAACTGCCGTTCATACAATGGAAGATGTTAATTATACAATTGAAACGTTTAAGAAGTTAAAAGAAAAATTAGATTCTGGAGCTTACAAAGCAGAAGAATTGGCAACGGTTGAAGTTGATAATAAAAAGAATACAAAATAATTTTTTTTTGAAGAGACGAGATTTGTCTCGTCTCTTCAAAAAAATACCTAATCACCCATTCATCCAAAAAAAGAATGGAACCGATAAACTCGCATATTAAACATTTATTGCTGTGTATTGATCTTGAAATAAAAGAACAAGAAAAAAAATACAAATTAGATCAGCAACATAGTTTAAAATCTTTAAAATCAGAAGGAATTGCCTTGCATCCATTACGTGTTGTTCGCAAAGTATTTGGTTATGCAGATTATCCGGAAATTTCTTTTAGGTTACCTTTTCCAACAGATGTTTCTAATTTTAAAGATGGAGCAGCAATTGAATGTTTTTGTGAAGGGGAAGAACCGATAAAGGGGATCTTAATGAATGTGGATGGAGCAAAAGGTGAATTTCGATTATTTGCTCCTGATTTCCCTGATTGGATAGAGGATGAGGGGGTTGGAATTAAACTTTCTCCTGATCATCGAACAAACGAGGTCATGAAAAATGCCTTGAATTATATTAGTGAATCTGTTGAAAGTAATTTTTTATTTCAGAAAATTCATTCTGATCAAAAGTGGGAGAATATACCGCAGGAATCAGGAAATGTATATTCTTTTACCAATGATAATTTAAATGAAAGTCAAAAGAATGCTGTAAAAGCAATTGTTGAAAATGAAAATATTGCCGTTATTCATGGTCCTCCAGGAAC
>CAMDAO010000159.1 GCA_945888595.1 Chryseobacterium gleum
ACAGTTTTGAAATAGGAGTTGTCATGCACTCTAATGAAATGACTAACTCCAAGAAGTCCTAATTTACTTTCGAAATAACTATCTCGCGTTGGATTAGCAAATAAATCTGTACTATCAATTTTAGTGTGATTAAAATCAATGTGACTAACTCCTCCCAATCCAAATAAAATAAATTTTCCAAATTTCGTGTTTCCACCACTGAATTTAAAAGAAATATCCTGATAGAATGGTGTTGCTGTCGTTCCAATTGGCATACCTGCAGCTTGCGCGACGCCAGCAAATGAATGACGGTAAGCAACAACATAGGACGATCCTCTTACTTTGTTAATTGGACCTTCTGTCATTCCTTCTATTCCTGTAAAGGCTCCAATTTGAAAAGTATGCTCTCTTGTATTTGAATTCCCTTTTCTAAAACCTAAATCAAAAACACCTGCATTCGCGTTTCCGTATTCTGAGGGAAAAGCAGAAGTAAAAAAATCTGAATTCTTTAGTAGATTTGTGTTGATGCCACTGACAGGACCTCCAGTAGTTCCAATAGTTGAGAAATGGTTTGGGTTTGGAATGTTTAATCCTTCAATTCTCCACAAAACTCCCGTTGGTGAATTTCCACGTATTACAAGGTCATTTCTAGAATCATCTGGCGAACTAACCCCTGCGAAATTGGCAGCTAATCTAGATGGATCTGCTCTTCCTCCAGCATAGCGGTTTACTTCTTCCGTGCTAAAAGATCTGGCGCTTACACTGGTCATTGTATTTACAGTTTCATTCTTTTTCACACCTGTAACGATTACTTCGCTCAGATTTGTACTATTTTCTTCCATAGAAATATCAAGTGAAACTTCTTTTCCTGCTGTCACAACAACATTTGGAATCATTATTTCTTTATACCCTGAAAATAGCACTTGAATGTCATAACGCCCAGCTCGAATATTTGTTAATTGAAATAACCCATTGACATCTGTTATTGCTTTCTGAGCTGGATCTGTCCCTATAATAGTTAAAATGGCTCCAGGAAGTGTTTGCTGGGATTGCTTATCAACGACAGTTCCGCTTATTGTTTGTCTATTTGTTTGCCCAAAAGTGTATCCCGTTAAAGCGATTAAAACAATACCAATCGAAATAATAAGAATTTGTTTCATGTTTTATTAATTTATGAACCAAATATATACAGGACAGATTAATTAACATTCATAAATTGGATGAGTTGCCAATAACGATAGATAAACAGTTATTGTTCGATTATAAAAATTCAAATGATTACAATTTGAAGCTCATTTCATTTCTAATCTGGAGACTTCCAGACTTTTCATTTGATGCCTTAACAGCTAACAATAGATAATGAAATGTAAAATTTTGAAAATGATATATTAAAATATTGGGGTATATTTTAATATTCCTATCCTATTATTTTTATTTCAAATACTTTTGAATTTCTTCATTTGTGAATTCAACTGAGGTATACCCATAGAGATAAAAGCACGTTTCATTGGCAAAATCAAAGGAAGCATAAAAAGTAATTTTACCATCTTTAAATTCAATTCCTAAATTTTTAAAATCAAACATAGGAGGATTGCTCAGTTTAAAGCATTTTGGATCTGCTTTGTAAGCGCTTATATAATCTTTTTGAATTTTTTGATTGATAGCTGTTAAAAGCTCTTCTTTTTTATCATTGAAGAGTGTTGCATTGCTAACTTTCTGATAATCGTTTCCAATTTTTTGAAAAAGTTCAAAAGACCAAGCATATCTATTTTTGTCATCTGGAACGCCTGTTATAACGGATTTAAAATCTTTAAAATAGAAGGTTTCTATTTTTGTTGGTTCTATTTTAGTCCTTTTAATCGCCAAAGCACTTTTAAGCGAATCTGTTATATACGTATTTTGTTCACTTAATTTCGAAATCAAATGAAAGTATTTGAGAGAATCTACATTTTTTTGGTTGATTTGATATTGTTGAAATTTAATTGTTGACTCGCTTTTTGTGATAGAGTCTTTACATATAGTTAGTTCAGAGAACAATTCGTCATTTTTTTTATTTGCAGCAGCTATTGCTTTATTGTTTTTGTCAATTTCAGCTTTTAAAGTATTCACTTCAATTTTTTTATCGTCGATTGTACCAACTAATGATCTAATGACCACTTGAAGACTGTCAATTTTATGATTCAAAAGTAGAATTTGGTCTTTTTTTGACTGAGCTACTAGATTGTTTGAGAAGAAAAGAATTGTAAAAAAAATACAAATTGAGTTGATGATGCTTGTTGCTTTCATTTTTTTTGTTTTTTATTGTCATTTGGAAACGCCATTTTGAATTAATCCCGTTGTTTTCTTTTGACGTATTTCAAATAATTTATTACTGCAAATATAACAATACAAAAAAAGCTTTCAATTTCTTGAAAGCTTTTTTTTGTGGGAGATGAGGGATTCGAACCCCCGACCCTCTGCTTGTAAGGCAGATGCTCTAAACCAACTGAGCTAATCTCCCAAATAAAACCTCTTTTGGTTCCTTTAATTGGGAGTGCAAATATACGGTTGTTTTTTAGATTTGCAAGTGAATTTTTGATAATTTGTTAAAAAAAATCGCTTATCAGAAAAAAGCTTCCAAAAACCAAAATTGTATCTTCTTTGTTTGCAGAGTATTCAGCTTGTTTTAAGGCTTCTTTTGGGTTTTTAAAAAACTGACCAGTTAGTTTGAATTCTTTTGATTTAACTTGCAGTTCTTCCATCTTTGCACTTCTTTCATTACTAAATTCTGTAAAATAATAACATACCTTTTTCGGGAATAGGGTGAATATTGAGTTCAAATCTTTATCTGAACTTGTTCCGTAAACGATGTGAAGATTTCCGGAAGATAAATTCTCAATACTTTCCAAAGTAGCTTTTATTCCGTCAAAATTGTGCGATACATCTATAATTGTTAAGGGCGAATGATTAATAATTTGCATTCTGCCCCGAAAACCAGTATTTTTCGAAATGTTTTTTAAGCCATTTTGAATATTTATTTCTTCAATAGAAAAACCCATTGAACGAAGGATCGGAATGGCGGTTTCTATGATCTTAAAGTTCTTTTTCTGATACTCACCTATTAGCGGAAAATCTACTGGAATTGCAGTAGTAATTTCTTCTGCAAAAAAAAGTTCGCTATTATTTACTTGGGCAATTTCTTCAAATACGGGTTTTGTCTGCGAAGTAGTTTCCCCAACAATCACTGGAATGGTAGATTTTATGATTCCTGCTTTTTCGAAAGCGATTTTTTCCACAGTATCACCTAGGAAATTCATATGCTCTAGACCAATGTTGGTAATGATCGATAGGATAGGGGTTATGAGGTTGGTGGCGTCTAATCTTCCGCCTAATCCTGTTTCAATGACGCAAATTGTACACTTTTTTCGAGAAAAAAATACGAGCGCCATTACCCAAGTGATTTCAAAAAAAGAAGGTTCAAAACTGAGATCCATTGACTTTAATTCCCCACAAAAGTTAATGACATCTTCTTCTGAAATCATTTCTCCATTGACTCTAATTCGCTCTCGGAAATCTTCAATATGTGGAGAAGTGAATAACCCTACTTTTTCAGCAGATTCTTGGAGGATAGAAGCGAGCATGCAGGAGGTAGAACCTTTTCCATTTGTGCCCGCGATATGAATAAATTTCAGGTGATTTTGTGGATTATTAAAATGGGAAGCTAGACGAGTACAATTTTCTAAATCTGGTTTATAGGCAGCTGCCCCGATTTTATGATACGCAGGAAATTGATTAAACAACCACTCGATTGTTTCTATGTATTCTCTATCTTGCACGAATTTTTACCGTAATAAATCCGTCCTCAATTCTTGCGCCTGGTTTTTTATTATATCTGGTTTGAGCGATGGTCGCTGCTATCACTTTATTTATTATCTGAGGGTTTGTAGTTGTTGATTTAACAGTACTAATAGCGGATGTGACATTTCCATTCTCATCAATTTTCACCTTTAAGTAAATAGTCAGATTAACATCTGATATAATATTTTCAACATTGGGATCTTTGATTCGAACTCTATCAGCAGTACCTGCATCTCCAGAACTCGTTCCAGGTCCATTATCTTTTCCAATACCCAATCCATTACCTGATCCTTTTCCTCCTCCTTTACCACTGCCACTTCCTCCATCAG
>CAMDAO010000160.1 GCA_945888595.1 Chryseobacterium gleum
AAAACAAAAAAAAATTACCAAATCAAAATTACCAAATCAAAATTTCAATCAATTCCCCCATTCCAACAACACCTATTTTATCTAATTCAAAATTAGATTCAATCAAAATCATTCCCCCTTTTTCCAATTCATATTCCTCCTGATTCAAATGAATTTGAATACCACCAGAAACCAAATAATAACCAACTGTTAGGACAGATGAAGACGTATGATCTTGGAGATTCACATGTTGACCACTATTCTCTTTCAGGGAAATATAGTTCATTTCACCAGAAATACCTTCTCTCATTATCAAATTAAAATCAATTACTTTACCCTTGGCGGACGTCTTCCAATCACCCGAAAAATGATAACTCTCAAACGGTTGCAATACTTTTGAAAATTGACCTTCATGAAATATTTCCAATTCACCTTCAAGCACCATCAAAATTCTTGAAAAACCAGGAAAGGGCGTGAAATCAGATTCTTCTATGGCAACAACTGCTGAACTAATTCGAAAGTCAAATTTTCTCTCAGTAAAAACAGAATTTTCCGGAGAAATATATACTTGTGTTGTTGCACCTCCTGCCCACGTTGAATGAACAAGATCCTTCTTCGAAATTTTCTGAATGTTCATAAATCAGCTTTTTAAGTTGTTTGACAAAGATGATGAAATTTAATTTAATCATTATTTTTAATTTCCTAAAATAGTTTAAAATAATACCAACGTTTTCAGTAAATTTTAACTTTCTTTGAGATTGTTTTAGAACTAAATGGTAAAAAAAAAAGATTCAATTACTACGTCAGGTAGAAATCTTGAACTTGATGCGCTGCGGGGAATTGCTGCATTAATGGTTATGTTCTTTCACTTCTCAATGAATCGACCTGAATGCCAAATGGGCTTGAAATTTGGTGTTGCTGGGGTGAATCTATTTTTTATGATTAGTGGTTTTGTGATATTTAAAAGTATTGAAAACCTAAACAAGAGTAGCGATTTTTTGATGAATCGTTTTGGTCGCCTATTCCCCACGTACTGGACAGCGGTTTCCTTTACGTTTGTATTAATACTGCTCTTTCCCTTTTTTAAAACGGAACCTGTTTTCGATGCTAAAATCACAGATTATATAGGAAATATGAGCATGATTCAGTACTATCTAAAAATTCAAAATTTTGATGGTTCCTATTGGTCGATGATTGTTGAATTAAATTTCTACCTCTTTATTTTTATTTTTATCGCATTAAGAAAAACGAAATACATTCTGGATATTGGTATTCCAATAGCTATTATTTTGACTTTCGCTTTCTGGTTTAAAAATGATTATCGTCCTCTTGATCATGTTTTTTTCTATCTACCCATTACTGAATATTTTCCACTGTTTTTAAGTGGTATTATTTTTTATAAAATTTCTTCTTCTGAAAATAAAGGCAAGAATTACATGTATTTAGGAATCTTACTCTTTCTTCAAATACTATTATTAGACGTTCACTATTCAGATAATCTATCATTTCTAACATTGAATGAGCATATTTTCATTTTTCTGCTTTTCAATCTCATTTTTATCTTGTTCATCCATAATAAATTGAAATTTATTGTAAATAAAGTGACTTTATTCTTTGGCAAAATCTCTTTTTCACTGTATTTAATTCACCAATTTCTTGCCTTTTATTTTATAATCCCATACACTGTTGACACGTTGCACATAAATTTCTGGATTGCTTCCATTTTTATTACCTTTCCAATTATCATTTTTCTTTCTGCTGTAATGACTTTCTACATTGAGATTCCGTTGAGCAGAAGAATAAAACGAAAAAGGATTTCTTGATTCACTAACCTGAGATTATTTGTTAATGCGAGTAAGTGACATTTGTGCAAATGAGCAAGTTCTTGAAAGAGTGAGAATTGACAGCAAAAGATTCAATACAATACTCGATGAAAGTAAGAAATTGTATGGAACAGAAGATGCTAAAAAACAATGATAATAATCATTTCACAACACTGAATATAAGCGAAAACAAAAAAATACAACTTAAAATTATTGTTTTACAGAATAAAGATGTAATTTAGCGAAAAATTATTAAAATAATATACTATGAAAAAAAGTTTACTTTCAATGGGTGCAATTCTTGCACTAACAGTATCAACGAGCTTAAATGCTCAGATCTACTCTGAAGATTTCGAAAATGCAGCTGCATGGGATGCTACTACAGCATGGGGGACTTTCCAAAATGATGCGGATACAAATCAATGGGGTTTATTTGATCTTTCTACTCAAACAGATCCTATTTTAGCGGGAATGGGTACATGTGCAGGATCAGCTTCTTGGGAGGGAGCAGCATTAACTCCAGATAATTATATCTATTCTCCACCAATTGATTTAACAGCCTACACTGAAACTGCTTTATCTTTTAAATATATTGCTGCTGACCCTGCTTGGCCAGCTGAGAATTTTTCAGTTTACGTTGTTAAAAATCAAGCGGATTTGCTAACTGCTACTCCAGTTTATACTGAAACGATTGCTGTTGGTGGTGTATTAAACACAGAAACAGTAGATATTTCAGCATTATCAGGAACTGCTGATGCTGATTCAGTTCGTATCGTATTCCGTCACCATAACTGTACAGATAATTACTATTTATTTATTGATGACATTCAAGTTGCGGATTTAGCTGGACTTAACAAAGTTGAAGCTATCGCTGTAAGTGCATTCCCTAACCCAGTTGTTGATGTATTAAACATTAACCTAAAAGAAAACATTTCTTCAGTTACTATTATGTCAACTGAAGGTAAAGTAATTTCTTCTAACCTTGTAAACAACTTAAACACTGCAAGTGTAAATGTTGCTGAATTAGTTAGCGGTGTATACATGTACCAAGTTAAAACTTCTAATGGAGTTGTTGTAACAAACAAATTCGTTAAAAAATAATTATCATTTTTATTTTGAAAAGCTGTCTGAATTTTCAGACAGCTTTTTTTTGTTTGTTACTTTTGTAATTGAATAAATAATTCAGTTCCTTTTCTTGGCTCAATTGAATTATAACATGCTTCCATTTTCAAGTCAGAAAAATAAGGACTATAACATTCCATATATTCTGCTTTACTTCCGTCAAAAGGTGGTCCAGATTCGAAATCTCGATCAAAAAGTAGGCCTACTAACTTCCCTCCTGTTTTCAAAAGTTCATTCACTTTTTGAGCATATTTAGTGCGTAAACTAGGATCAATAGCGCAATATAACGTTTGCTCAAGAATTAGGTCATACTTTCCAACATGCTGAAAAAAATCAGTGACAAATAAATTATCAGAAGGAAAATCTTTTACTCTTTCCTGAAAAGAATTGATTGGCTCCGTGGAGAAATCAAGGATATGTATGTTGTGAAAACCTAATTTATGCAGGTATTCTGCTTCATATCCTTTTCCAGCACCTGGAATCAAAATCGATAGTGATGTATCAGTCAATTGATCAACATATGATTTAATGGGTGGTGTTATTTTCTTTAAATCCCAACCTGTATCGTTATTTTGATATCGATTACTCCAATATTCTGCTGAAAGTTTTTCCATTTATTTTAGAAATTAGATTTTTAGACGTTAGAAATTAGACATTTTTTCAATTTCTAAAGCTTATATTTGAGCTAAAATAACATAGAATTTTACTATATCAAAATGAAAAAATTTATTATACTCATATTCTTCAATTCTCTAACAGTTACATCTTTCTCTCAAAAAGAATCAAAAGCTGTTCAAACAGTTGTTCAAAATATGAGTGACCAAGAAAAATCGTGGAATAATTTTGATATTCAAGGCTTCATGAACTATTATTGGAACAATGACAGTCTAAAATTTATTGGTAACAAAGGCATTACCTATGGCTGGAAAAGTACATTGGATAATTATATAAAAGGATATCCAACCAAAGAGGCAATGGGGATTTTAAAATTCACGATTGCCGAAGCGACACAATTATCAAAAAACAGTATTTATGTCATCGGGAAATGGGAATTAACAAAAGAAAAACCAGTTGGTGGATATTTTACGTTGCTTTGGAAAAAAATAAATGGAAATTGGGTTATTGTCTGCGATCATACTAGTTAGAAGATAATCAA
>CAMDAO010000161.1 GCA_945888595.1 Chryseobacterium gleum
ATCATTTTCTCCGCCTGCAAGCGTTATGAAATGATTATGTAAGTAACATAAATAATTTTTCAAACCCGCTTGGCATTTCAAGCGGGTTTTTTTATGCCCTATTAATTGCTAAGTTTTAAATTTAAAATAATGGATAAATTAAAGATTGCTGTTCAAAAATCAGGTAGATTATTAGATGATTCCCTTCAATTATTGCGAGAATGTGGATTAAAGATTGAAACGAGTAATGGAGCTTTAAAGTCAGATGTTTCCAATTTCCCCTTGGAAATTTTATTTTTAAGAAATAGTGATATTCCTCAGTATATAATAGATGGCGTAGTAGATTTAGCGATTGTTGGAGAAAATCTATTGATTGAAAAAGGGGGTGATATTGACACACTTTTACCACTCGGTTTTTCTAAATGTAAAGTAAGTTTGGCAGTGCCGAAATCTTCTGAGATACTTTGTGTAAAAGATTTTGAAGGTAAAAAAATTGCCACTTCTTATCCCGTTACGCTGCAGAAATATTTAGATGAAAGTAATGTAAAGGCTGAAATTCATACTATTTCGGGATCGGTTGAAATTGCTCCGAATATTGGTTTAGCGGATGGGATATGTGATATCGTTTCTTCTGGAAACACCTTGTTTATGAATGGTTTAAAGGAGTTGGAAGTTATTTTGCGTTCGCAAGCTGTATTAGTTTCAAATTCAAATTTATCTAGAGACAAAAAAGGTATTCTTGATAAATTGGTTTTTAGAATAAAGGCTGTTTTAGCATCCAAGAATTCTAAATATATTCTTTTAAATGCGCCTAATGATCGGTTAAAAGAAATCACAGAAATTCTTCCTGGTATGAGAAGCCCCACAATACTTCCCCTTGCTGTTTCAGGTTGGAGCTCAGTTCATTCTGTGATAGGTGAAGAACAATTTTGGGATACAATTGATGCTTTAAAAGAAGCTGGAGCTGAAGGGATTCTTGTAGTGCCGATTGAGAAGATGGTGAATTAATTTTTTTAAATAAAAGACATATGAAATTATATAAATATCCTTCTAATGATGAACTTGAAGTGGTTTTGCGTAGGAAGGAGATCGAGTCGATTGATTTGGAAGATGTTGTTACCGAGGTTTTTGAAAACGTTAAAAAGGATGGTGACGATGCTTTAAGGGCATTGACATTGAAATATGATGCTATTTCACTTTCTTCCTTGGAAGTTAGCACGGAAGAAATGATCGAGGCTGACATATTAGTGCCAACAAATCTAAAACAGGCAATAAAGCAAGCGGTAGCAAATATTGAAAAATTTCATTCCATACAAAAAGAAACAGTTGTTGAAGTTGAAACAATGGAAGGTGTTCTTTGTTGGAGAAAATCTGTAGGTATTGAAAAAGTTGGTTTATATATCCCGGGGGGAACAGCTCCTCTTTTTTCAACTGTGCTAATGTTGGGTATACCTGCAAAGATTGCAGGGTGTAAAGAAGTAATCTTATGCACGCCGCCCGATAAAAACGGGAAAGTGAATGCTGCTATTTTATATGCTGCAAATCTCGTTGGGATAAAGAAAATATTTAAATTGGGTGGAGCGCAAGCAATTGCGGCAATGACCTATGGAACTGAATCAATACAAAAGGTGTATAAGATTTTCGGACCTGGTAATCAATATGTAACAGCTGCTAAACAATACGCACAACGTTTGAATGTTTCAATTGATATGCCCGCTGGACCAAGTGAGGTAATGGTGGTTTGCGATGAATTTGCGAATGCTGAGTTTGTTGCAGCTGATTTGTTATCGCAGGCTGAGCATGGTATTGATAGCCAGGTTGTTCTAGTGTCTACGAACGAAGCTAAGATTGAAGAGGTTCAAGCACAAATAAGTAAACAATTGGTCAATTTATCAAGGGGAAATATAGCAAAATCGGCGCTAGTCAATTCAATTGCGATTTTGACTAATAAGGAGTCTATCCCTTTAATTATCAATACATACGCTCCTGAACATCTTATTTTAAATACAAGTGCTAATACTGAAATAATCCCATGTATTATAAATGCTGGTTCTGTTTTTATAGGTCAATATACTCCTGAAAGTGCTGGAGATTATGCCTCTGGTACAAATCATACGCTTCCAACAAATGGCTTTGCGAAACAATATTCAGGTGTTTCAGTGGATTCATTTGTTAAGAAAATTACTTTTCAAAAAATATCAGAAATTGGAATTGTTAATATTGGTAAAACTGTTCAAATAATGTCGGAAGCAGAGGGTTTAGACGCTCACAATAATGCCATCACTGTTCGATTAAATGCGTTAAAAAAATGAATATATTAGAATTAATTCGACCTGATTTACTTGATTTACAACCGTATTCTTCTGCTCGTGATGAATACTCAGGAAGTGAAGGTGTATTCATAGATGCCAATGAGAACCCCTTTGAAAATGGTGTTAATCGTTACCCAGATCCTCTTCAAAAGAATTTAAAAGAGAAGGTTTCTGTTATCAAAGGTGTGTCTTCATCTAAAATATTTCTGGGTAATGGATCCGATGAATGCATTGATTTACTCTTTAGATTGTTTTGTATCCCAACAATTGATAGGGTTGTGACGATCAGTCCTTCGTATGGGATGTATAAAGTTTCCGCAAAAATAAACCAGATTGAAATCTGTGAAGTACTATTAAATCCAGATTATACCTTGAATGTTGAAAAATTGAACGAGGCTGCTGTTGATGCGAAAATGATTTTACTTTGTTCACCTAATAACCCAACAGGGAACGCATTTCCAAAATCAGAAATTATTTCTATACTTCAATCAAATAGCTGTTTAGTAGTTGTAGATGAGGCATATATTGATTTTTCTCAAGAGGAAACCTTGCTGGGTGAGCTAGATAATTATCCCAATCTTGTTGTTTTGCAGACATTCTCAAAAGCTTATGGTTTAGCTGGTTTGCGTTTAGGACTTCTTTTTGGTTCAATTGAAATAGTTGAATGGCTAAATAAAGTTAAACCTCCTTATAATATTAGTCAACTCACTCAAAATGAAGCTATGATAAGGATACAAGATAGCGAAGTAATAAGAAAGCAAATTAATTATTTACTTGAAGAAAGAGAAAGGATTACTCTCGAAATGCAAAAAATACACAACATTTTAAAAGTTTATCCAAGTGATTCAAATTTCATTTTAATTAAAGTGTTAGATGCGGATAAGTTATATAACTATCTAATTATTAATAAAATAATTACTAGAAATAGAACGAATCAACCTTTGTGTCGAAATTGTATCCGTGTGACGATAGGCACAATCGATGAGAATAATTTATTACTTGAAAAATTAATTGAATTTAAATAAAAAAATATGAAGAAAGTCTTGTTTATTGACAGAGATGGTGTCTTGTTAATTGAGCCACCAATTGACTATCAGGTGGATAGTTTTGAAAAACTTAAGTTTTATCCAAAGGTGTTTTCGGGTTTAGGTAAGATAGCTAATGAACTATATTATGAGTTAGTTATGGTAACTAATCAAGATGGATTAGGGACAAAGGAATTTACGTATGAATCTTTTATTGGGCCTCAAACATTCATGATTGATTCGCTTGCTTCTGAAGGAATAATTTTCTCAGATGTTTGTATTGATAGGACGTTTCCTTCAGAGAATGCTGACACGCGGAAACCTAGAACAGGATTACTGAAAAAATATTTGAATGGTGAATATGACTTGGGGAATTCATTTGTGATAGGGGATCGAATTACTGATATGGAATTAGCCAAAAATCTAGGTGCAAAAGGTATTTTTATGTCGCTAGATAGAAGTATGGGGGAAAATGAAAGTTCATTAAGTCCTGAGGTGCTTTCTGATATAGTCGAACTTGAAACATGTGATTGGGAAGAAATTTACACTTTTTTGAAATTAGGCTCTCGAACTGCAGAGCTGCAAAGAAATACCAATGAAACAAAGATCCACATCAAAGTAAATTTAGACGGTACTGGAAAAACTAAAATCAATACAGGAATCGCTTTTTTTGATCATATGTTAGACCAGTTGGGTAGACACGGTCAAATGGATCTCGACATACAAGTAAAAGGTGATTTATAAGTA
>CAMDAO010000162.1 GCA_945888595.1 Chryseobacterium gleum
TATAAAAGTCGATTGTCGTGTTGTGGCAGCGACCAATAAAGATTTACGCAAAGAAATCGCAGAAGGTCGATTTAGGGAAGATTTGTTTCATCGGTTGGCTGTTATCTTAATGCATGTGCCTTCTCTAAATGAGCGAAGAGAAGATATTCCTGTTTTAGCGGAGCATTTTTTAACGATGGTTTGCGCGGAACATGGAATCTCGCGAAAATCTTTCTCAGAAGACGCGCTTTTGGAATTGCAAAAAACGGATTGGACTGGAAATATTCGGGAATTAAGAAATATTGTTGAGCGATTGGTAATATTATGTGATTCTAAAATTGTTGGAGAGGATGTTAAATTATTTGCTAATCCAAGAAGTACAACTATTTAGATCCAATGCGAGAAAAATCAAATAGATTTTAATATACATACCAATTCTTTTGTAATTTCAAATCTACTGTATTGTAGAGATGACATGAGTGTGGTACCTTCTTGTTTATTTCTGACGGATATTTTTTGAATAAACTCTTCAATTTTTTGTCCTTCATCTATTTCAGCAGAGTAACAATTTTCATAATTGAGAAGTATTTTAGCAGCATCAGAATTGGTATCTCCAATGCAAAGAATTGGATTTCCTGTTGCTAAATATTCCATCAGTTTGCCCGTCACCATTATTTGTGTATTACCAAAAGAGGGTAAAAACAGGAGTAACAAATCTGAATTTTTCATTAGTTGAACTGCTTCACTATGTTCAACAATCCCTTTGTAGTCAAAGGTAAAAGCCTCACAATTCTTGAATTCTTGTAGTATATTTTCTTCAATTTTTCCTGCACAAATAAATGTAAAATCAGTTGCGTGTTTTTCCTTGATCTTTACTAAAGATTGTAAAAAAATGGAATAAGGATAATGTGTATTCAGTGATCCAACATAGCTGATAGTAAAGTTTTTACCTTCTTTTTCTTTTTTGAGAGCATCAAATAATTCACTTTCATAACCATTCAACAAGTACTTTACTTTTTCTTTGTTTTTTTCTATTTTAGAAGCAAGTAATTCTTGCATAGAAGGGCCCACTGTTAAAACAACCGTGGCATTTGTTAGCACTTGCTTTTCTAATCTTGCATCTTTTTTATCAGCAAATTTGGTCCGATGAAAAAGGTGATTATAAAATACTTCTCTCCATGGATCACGAAAATCTGCTACCCATTTTATCTTTAATTGCTCTTGTAGTTTAAGTCCAACTAAATGCGTAGAATGAGGAGGACCTGTCGTAATAACAATGTCAATATTATTTTTTTTGATAATTTCCTTGGATAGGGCAAAAGCCTTCTTGTTCCAACCTACTCTCGCATCTGGAATAAAAAAGTTACCACGAATAAAACCTGTTATCTTATCAAAAATGGATTTTTTTTCAGTACCAAAATCACCTGTGGGAATAGCCTTGTTTTTAGTCCCTGTTTTTAGAAAAGAATATACATTTAATATGCTGCCACCGGTTGTATAATGTACTTCAATATCTTTGATTTCATTTTCAAAGCTTGTATCATAAGAAGGGTAAGCGGCATTCTTTGGATCAATAGTTACAATGATAGGCGTTACCCCAAGTTTTTTGATATTTTTCGCGAAGTAGGTCCAACGTTGAACTCCTGCACCTCCGCTGGGTGGCCAATAATAAGTAATTATTAAAACTTTTAAACTCATAGTTTACTTTTTACTTCTTCGATCGCAAGAAGTAAACCTTCCGAATTTTTCCCTCCTGCGGTTGCAAATGAAGCTTGTCCGCCTCCGCCACCTTGTATGTGTTTTGAAACTTCTCTGATAATTTTTCCAGCGTCGATATTATTTGCTGTAATTATTTCATCCGAAGCAATAATCGTTAACGTACACTTATCATCTTCTTTTCCTCCCAAAACGCCTAAAAAGTTTCCAACTTCTCCTTTCAATTGATACAATATATCTTTAATCGATCCACTGTCTAAATCAACGATTTCGCCTAAAAAATTGACACCACCAATGGAACTTATTTTCTGCTTTAATTCTCCTTTTGCAATTTTTGCTCTTTCTTTCTGGAATTGCTCTACTTGCTTGGAAAGTGAATGGTTATTGGCCATCAAATCTTCCACCATTTTTTGTATATCTTTTGGATTTTTCAGAAAGGTAGAAATCGAATCTAATTGATTGGCTTTGTCTATGTAATAATTCTCAGCAACTTCGCCTGTAATTGCTTCGATTCTTCTGATTCCAGCTGCAACTGCTGTTTCAACCGTTATTTTAAAAAGTCCAATTTGACTCGTTGCAGGTACGTGAATACCGCCACAAAGTTCAACTGAATCACCAAATTTAATAACGCGCACTGTATCACCATATTTTTCCCCAAATAAAGCCATTGCGCCCATATTTTTAGCTTCTTCTATAGGTGTATTTCTGCCCTCTTCTAGTAAAATATTAGCTCGAATTGCAGTGCTCACCATCGATTCTATTTTCGCTATTTCTTCGTCTGTAACTTTCGAGAAGTGTGAAAAATCAAAACGTAAATTGGTAGAATTCACCAAAGATCCTTTTTGTTCAACATGTGTTCCTAAAACAGTCCTTAAGGCATAATGGAGCAGGTGAGTAGCAGTGTGATTGTTGGCAGAATTTTTTCTTTTTTGAATATTTACTTGAGCTGTAAAAACACCTGTTGGATTTGAAGGTATTTTTTCACACAAATGAATAATTAAATTATTTTCTTTTTTAGTATCAAAAATGGATGTTTTTACTCCGTCTAATTCAATGTATCCAGAATCTCCTACTTGGCCTCCTCCTTCAGGGTAGAAAGGTGTAATGTTCAATACGATTTGAAAAAATTCTTTTTGTTTTTGAATTACTTTTCTATACTTGATAATTTCAACTTGAGCATTTGTGTTGTCATATCCAATAAATTCAACTGTCACATCTGGTTTTAATTGAACCCAATCATCCGTTTCTATTGCTGTTGCAGCTCTAGATCTATCTTTTTGCTGTTGTAATTCTTTGTCGAAAGCTACTTCGTCAATCGTTAAATTATTTTCCCTAGCAATTAAGGACGTTAAATCGACAGGGAATCCGAAAGTATCATATAATTCAAAAATGGAAGAACCATTTATGACCGTATCTCCACTTTTCCTCGTCGTTTCAATGATCGTTTCAATACGTTTGATTCCTAGTTCTAATGTTCTAAAGAAGCTAATTTCTTCTTCTCGAATCACTTTTTGGATTAATTCTTTTTGCGTTCGTAATTCTTCAAACGTTTCACCCATTAATTCAGAAAGTACCAGCGACAAATCACATAAAAAAGGTTCTTTTAAACCCAATGTTTGATACCCATATCTGACAGCTCTTCTTAGTATTCTTCTAATTACATATCCTGCGCCTGTATTGGAGGGGATTTGACCGTCAGCAATTGAAAAAGCGATTGCTCTAATATGATCTGCAATAACACGCAGCGCTATATCAGTCTCTTCTTTTGCTCCATATTGAATGCCAGATACATTCACCATGTGGTTAATTAACGATTGGAAAAGATCTGTATCGTAATTCGATTGTTTTCCTTGAAGCGCCATAGCAAGTCTTTCAAGTCCCATTCCAGTGTCCACGTGTGTGGAAGGCAAAGGTTCTAGTGATCCGTTTGCTTTTCGGTTGAATTGCATGAAGACATTATTCCAAATTTCAATCACTTGTGGATGATCTTCGTTTACAAATTGTCTTCCAGGAATTTCTAATCGATCATTTTCAGAACGTAAATCAACATGAATTTCTGTACAAGGTCCGCAAGGTCCAGTTTCACCCATTTCCCAAAAGTTATCTTTTTTAGAAGCAAGAATAATTCGATCTTCTGAAATAAAACGTTTCCAAATATCTAAACTTTCAGTGTCCATTGGAACTTTGTCAGTTTCATCACCTTCAAAAACAGTCACGTATAATCGGTCTTTCGGGATCTTATACACTTCTGTTAATAATTCCCATGCCCAAGAAATCGCTTCTTCCTTAAAATAATCTCCGAAGGACCAATTTCCAAGCATTTCAAACATCGTATGATGATACGTATCAACTCCTAC
>CAMDAO010000163.1 GCA_945888595.1 Chryseobacterium gleum
ATGTAATTCTCCCACGTTTTCATTCTTATCAATGTCTACGTAAGCTCGATCGATAATTTTCCCTGTATCAATTTCTTTTTCAATGAAGAATGTTGTAACGCCAGTTTGCTGCTCTCCATTAATGATTGCCCAGTTAATCGGAGCTGCTCCTCTGTAATTTGGTAAAATAGAGGCATGTAGATTGATCGTTCCTTTTGGAGGCATTGCCCAAACGATTTCAGGGAGCATTCTGAAAGCTACCACCACAAATAAATCTGCTTTTAAAGATTGAAGTTGCTGAATAAATTCTTCGTCTTTTAAATTTGTTGGCTGTAAAACATTTAATTCGTGTTCAGTAGCATATTTTTTAACATCACTTTCCGATAGTTTTTGACCTCGTCCTGCAGGTTTATCTGGTGCGGTAATTACAGCTACTACATTGTACTCATTTTTGATTAATTCATCTAAAATGGTTACAGCAAATCCGGGAGTACCCATGTAAACGATTCTGAAATTTTCTTTTGTCATGCTAACTTGGTTGTCAATATTTTCGAGGAATAACCAATTGGTCTATTAAAATATTTTATGTGGATTCAATATTCCTTTGGGGTCAAAAACGTTTTTTATTTCTCGCATTAAGTTTAAACTTACCTCGCTAAAGGCGATGTCCATATATGGTTTTTGAACTAATCCAATACCATGTTCACCTGATATCGTACCACCCAATTTTACTATTTCTGTAAATAATTCTCGGATAGCTTTCGGTAATTCTGTATCCCATTGATCATCTGTTAATTCACCTTTTAATATGTTAATATGAAGGTTTCCATCACCAGCGTGACCATAACATACAGATTTAAAGCCATAAATTTGACCAAGTTGTTTTACATGCCGTAGAACTTTTGGTAATTCATAACGAGGAACAACCGTATCTTCTTCCTTGTAAATCGATTGCGCTTTTACTGCTTCACCACATTTACGTCTAATTTTCCACAAGCTATCTTTTTGGTCTTGACTTTCAGCAAATAAAATTTCATCCGTTTCAAAATTCTCTAGAACGGACATTATTTTCTCGCAGTCTTGCATTAATAACTCAGTATCAAAACCGTCTACTTCGATCAATAAATGTGCTGCATGATTTTCTCCAATTTGAACAGAATCTTCATTAATAAATTGTTGGGTATAAATTAATGCATCTCGTTCCATGAATTCAAGCCCGCTTGGTATAATTCCAGCTCTGAAAATTGCCGCAACTGCTTCACACGCTTTTTCTGCATCAAAAAAGGGCACTAACATCAATAAATCGGTGGTCGGATGGGGGATAAGGTGCAGTACAATTTTGGTAATAATAGCTAAAGTACCTTCACTTCCGACAATTAATTGGGTTAAATTATATCCAGTAGCATTCTTAATCACATTGGCACCCGTCCAAATGACATCACCATTTGGTAAAACGACTTCTAAGTTTAACACATAATCTTTGGTAACCCCGTATTTTACCGCTTTTGGTCCACCGGCATTTTCAGACACATTTCCACCTATGAAACAACTTCCCTTGCTCGCCGGATCCGGAGGGTAAAAAAGCCCTTGTTCTTTCACCGCATTTTGAAGCACTTCAGTAATTACTCCAGGCTCAGTGGTTACTTGATGATTTTTTTCGTCGATAGAAAGTATTTTATTAAATCTTTCCATTGATAATGCAATTCCTTTTTTTACTGGCAGAGCACCACCACTCAAGCCTGTTCTTGCTCCGGATGGGGTAACTATTATTGATTTTTCAAAAGCATAACGCATGATTTCAGAAACTTCTTCCACCGTCTCAGGTTTTAGCACAACATCGGGAGGAAATTGTAGATCTTCTGTTTCGTCGTGTCCATACTTTGTTAAATTTTCAATATCAGTGAGGCAGCGATCTCCCAAAAGAGAAACAAAAAAAACAATATCTGAAGCGTCAATAGGTTTATGCATGCGTTTAATTTTAGTCAAAAATACATTATAATACTTAGAAAAATCGAAACCAATTATGGATTATTTGGCAATAAAAAAGGGAACCGCTGTGATTCCCTTTTAGACGTTATCAAAAAACAATTATTTTTTTACACGTTCAACATAAATACCTGTACGTGTGTCTATTTTTATTACTTCTCCCATATCAATGAATAATGGAACTTTTACTTCAGCTCCTGTTGCAATGGTAGCAGCTTTCATAGAATTTGTTGCTGTATCACCTTTGACTCCTGGCTCTGTATAAGTAACTTCGGATATAATGTGCATTGGCAGTTCGACTACTAATGGAAGTTCTTCTTCAGCATGAAATAGAATGGTACAAATCATACCTTCTTGTAAGAAACCAGGTTTTTCAATCATACTTTTAGCAATAGAAACTTGCTCATATGATTCACTATTCATAAAAATGAAATAATCTTCTTCTTCATATAAATATTGGTACTCCCGATTTTCGATTCGAACGATATCGATTTTATGACCAGCTGAAAAAGTGTTATCTAACACCCTTCCATTTTCTATTGAGCGCATTTTAGTACGAACAAAAGCAGGCCCTTTTCCAGGTTTTACATGTTGAAATTCAATAACTTGGAATAATTTGTCATTGTGCTTTATGCACAATCCGTTTTTTATGTCTGAAGTATTTGCCATTTTGTTTTATATAATGTCCACAAAGATAAAGATATAGACCTTAAACTCCTATCTTTGCATTGTAAATTTTCTTCAGAAATAGCCTGAAAAAAATAGTATTATTTAAATTATGTAAATATTTTGTTGTTATGAAAGAATATTGGGATACGCTGACGGTTCTAAAAAAGATTAAATTTTCTATATCAATTATTTTGTTCATTTTTATTATTTTATTTATTTTCCAAAATTGGAAAGATGAAAATGTTAACATGTTATTTTTTGATTTACAAATTCCTTTGTCAATAGTTATTGCGAGTTCTATTTTTATTGGCTATACCATTTCCACTTTTTTAAAAAATAAAGAATTTGCTGCTAAAGAAGAAATAATAAAGAAATTGCGCATTAAAATTGAAGCGCTGGAGGAAAAGGAGTGATTTCCACAGTTCACGAAAAACGCCTAATCTCCTTTCGATTAAAAGTTATTGATTTTTTTGATCACATTAAAAAGTAGAAACAATGTAATGAAGTCAGAATCGCAGAATAACTTTTAAGTTAAATCTTCTTTGTGTAAGGTAATTTGGGATTGAATAATAGTGACCGTTCACATCTTGAATCCATTGTTTTGATAAAATATTATTGAAACCTAAAAGATTAAAAACTTCAGCAGATATAATGGCGTCACTGAAATGTTTTCTAAATTTCTTTAGATGTTTTTCTTTTTTAAGCAAATCGTATGACATCCCTAAATCAACCCTAAAATAAGGTTGTTTGTAGCGTAATGTATCTTTATAATGTTTGAAATCGGGTGGGCCATAGGGTAGTGGTGTTCCGAATTGAACTCCCATTTGGACTGTAATACTTTCGTATCCAGGCATTTTATCTTGAATCAAAGCGCCGAAGTTAATTCTCTGATCAAATGGCCTTGGGATATATCCCGGCTCAATTTTGACACTGTCTGTAACAGTCTTATCAACTGTTGTAGTGTACTCAATTTTTTGTCCTGAGGCATTGTAATAATCATAATAAAAGTCATGCTTTAAATCTTCTTTTGTCGATAAAATACCGATTTTAAAAAAGGATTCAATTCCTTTAATAAATTGTCCATTTACATTGAAATCCATTCCATACGCATACGCAACTGCATCATTGTTTGCATAATAGCGCGTTCTAACATTGTCAATTTCATAGGGATTCACATCCCATAAATATTTATAGTAGGCTTCAGCAGTGAATTTAAAAGGCTTGTCTCTTCCCCACATATTAAAATAAACATCTGTTCCCGCCACTAGATGTGCTGATTTTTGGGAACTAACTTTTGTATTTAATTTCCCGTCAAATGTTCTAAATTCTCTGTAAATGGGTGGTTGATAATAC
>CAMDAO010000164.1 GCA_945888595.1 Chryseobacterium gleum
CCAATCTTAGATACCATCACTCAAAAATGTTTCGTTGAGCAAGAAAGTGAATTTGTTTTTAAGATTATTCTTAAACAAGGATTAAATCGCCAAATTCGAAGAATGTGTGACTACTTGGGCTACAAAGTGTATCGACTGAAACGGTTGAGAATAATGAATGTACATCTGGACGGGATAGCAGCCGGAAAATGGAGAAATTTATCTGAACAAGAAGTATTCGATATTCAGAAATTAGTAGCTAATTCAACTAAAACGGAGGAAGGTTCGCAATTAAAAGGTGAGTCACTTGAGGAGCAATCAGAATAATAGCTGAATTCCTAGGATAAATTAAAAACTAATTTGATATTTGTCATTCTTGTAAAAAGCAATTTAAAAAGGGGTTTTTAGAAAAATTGAAGATGCATAACATGAAAGAAAAATTAAAATCAATCTATAGATTCATTTCTTCAAGATTTCAAACAATTCATTTGGATTATCAGGTAAATCCTAAGCCAAGAGCTCATGGATTGCAACCACACTCTATTTTATATGATAATATCAACGCAAATAGAGACAGGTACGCTTCAACATTGCGCGATATTCTGCATCTTTCCGATGCTATTCAAGAAATCAAAGAGGCTAAAAATGAAAAAGATGACAATCAACCAGCCTGGAATAATGATTTTCTGCCTGGATTAGATATTGTGGCGCTTTATGGATTAATTTCAAAACATAAACCAGCTAAATATATCGAAATTGGTTCTGGTAATTCGACAAAAGTTGCTCGTAAAGCAATTACGGACTCAAAACTTCCAACAGAAATCACTTCAATTGATCCTTTTCCAAGAGCCAATATAGATCATTTAGCAAATAAGGTAATTCGACAACCTTTTGAAAACTTGGATAATATTCAGTTCATTATTGATGAACTAAACGAAAATGACATTTTATTTATTGATAATTCGCACAGAAGTTTTTCAAATTCAGATGTGACAATTTGTTTTTTAGAATTATTACCCTATTTGAAAAAGGGAGTTATTGTGCATATACACGATATTTATTTGCCCTATGATTATCCACAATTTATGTGTGATCGATTTTACAATGAACAATATGTCTTAGCTCCGTTTATCATTGCTAACCCCGAAAAATACAGACCGATTCTCCCGAATTATTTTATAAGCGAGGACGAAGAATTGAGTGCTATTATTGCTCCAATTTGGGCGCATGAAAACACGAAGAATGTGGAGAAGCATGGAGGGTCTTTTTGGTTGCAGATTGGTTAAAAATTCTTTAACAAACGAATAGATGTAAGTCACAACCAAAATAAATTGCATTTATAGTCAAAATACCGTATTTTTGATACTATCAAATGATATTATCAATGAATCCTCCATACGATATTACTTCAAAAATTTTAAAACTAATTGCTTCAATATCAGTAAAAATAGGGGAAGTAAATGCCAACTATTTAAGTAAGCAATCTCCTCAACTTAGAAAACAAAATAGGATCAAAACGATTCATTCATCCTTACAAATTGAAGGAAATACTTTATCTGAGGAACAAATAACAGCCTTAATTGAGAATAAACACGTTATTGGGCCGGAAAAGGATATTTTGGAGGTTTTAAATGCTATTAAAGTGTACGACCAGCTATTGACGTTGAAGCAAAATTCAAGTAAAAGTTTTTTGGATGCTCACAAAGAGTTAATGAAAGGTTTGATTGAAGATGCTGGAAAATATAGAAAACAAGGAGTTGGAATTATGAAAGGTGATAAAGTGGAGCACGTTGCTCCTCCTTTTGAAAATGTCCCTCACTTGATGAACGACTTGTTCAACTATCTAGATGATTCAGATGAGCTAATACTGGTGAAAAGTTGTGTATTTCACTATGAAATGGAATTTATTCACCCGTTTATGGATGGAAATGGAAGAATGGGGCGTTTGTGGCAAACAGTAATACTACTTTCTGAATATCCAATTTTTGAGTTTTTGTCTTTTGAAACATTGATAAGTGCAACACAAGATGATTATTATAAATCTTTAGCACTGAGTGATCGACTTGGGAAATCAACTCCTTTTATTGAATATATGTTGAATGTGATTGATGCTTCTCTTTGTCAGTTGTTAAATTATAACAATAGAATTTTAAAAGAGGAGGACAGAATTAACTATTTTATTAGTGTCTGTCACACTGAGTTTACAAGAAAAGATTACATGAATGTATTTAAGGATTTATCTTCTTCTACAGCAAGTAGAGATTTGAAAAAAGGGGTCCATTTGGGATTCTTTATTGTCAGTGGAGAAATGAATAAAACGAAATATAAAATAAAGAAAGATTTCAAAATTAAATAGACTAACTAATCCTATTAAAACAAAACATTTTACTATCTTAGACGTAAGTAAGAATAAAACATAATAATACGCGATATGTCTACAGAAAACATCAAACCAATTAAAGGAGGTGAATTTTTAATCCGTTCGACAAAACCAAGTGAAATTTTCACACCTGAGGAGTGGACAGAAGAACATACAATGATTGCACAAATGTGCGATGATTTTATAAAACAAGAAGTTCTTCCCGTTCTCGACAAAATTGATGCTATGGAACCAGGATTAATGGTTTCTCTTTTAGATAAAGCGGGAGAATTAGGTATGTTAGGTCTTTCTGTTCCTGAAGAATTGGGAGGAATGGGGGTTGATTTTAAAACATCCTTACTTGCTACTGAGCATTTAGGAAAAGGATTCTCTTTTTCAGTAGCATATGGAGCACATACAGGAATTGGTTCTTTACCACTTTTGTACTATGGTACCGAAGCTCAAAAAGCAAAATATTCCCCTTTATTAGCATCTGGTGAGTGGAAAGCGGCGTATTGTTTAACAGAACCAAGCGCAGGATCTGATGCAAATTCGGGCAAAACAAAGGCGGTTCTTTCAGAAGACGGAACACATTATTTAATTACGGGTCAAAAAATGTGGATCACAAATGGTGGTTTTGCAGATTTTATGACGGTTTTCGCGAAAATTGGGGATGATAAAAACTTATCGGCCTTTTTAGTAGAAGCGAAGTCGGAAGGAATTACCTTAAATCCTGAAGAAAAGAAAATGGGAATCAAAGGATCATCGACTCGACAAGTATTCTATAATAATGTCAAAGTCCCAGTTGAAAATATGCTCAGCACTAGGGAAGCTGGATTTAAAATAGCCTTAAATATATTAAATATTGGTCGTATAAAATTGGCTGCAGGCGTCATGGGTGGTTCAAAAGCAACCATCAATGATTCTGTCAATTACGCGGGTGAGAGAGAACAATTTGGTCGTTCTTTAAACAAGTATGGAGCGATTCGATATAAATTAGCAGAACAAGCGATTCGCACGTTTGTCATTGAGTCAGCAACGTATCGAGCAGGACAAAACATTGATGATGCGATCAAAAATCATATTTCTGAAGGATTAGATAAAGGAGCTGCTACATTGAAAGGAATCGAAGATTTTGCAATTGAATGCGCAATACTTAAAGTGGCAGGTTCTGAATGTTTAGATTATGTGACAGATGAAGCAGTTCAAATTTATGGAGGAATGGGGTATTCTGCTGAATCACCGGTAGAAAAAGCATATCGCGATTCTAGAATCAATCGTATTTTCGAAGGGACCAATGAAATCAATAGAATGTTAATTGTTGATATGTTACTTCGTAAAGCGATGAAAGGAGAATTAGATTTAATGACCCCAGCGATGAAAGTTGCCGGAGAATTGATGAGTATTCCTGAACCTGGCGAAGAGGATGAAGGTGTATTTGCGAATGAATACAAATACCTGGAAGGTTTCAAAAAAGCAATTTTGATGATTGCGGGATCTGCCGTTCAAAAACTAATGCAAACACTATCTAAAGAACAAGAAGTGTTGATGAATGTTTCAGATATTGCTATATTAATCTATCAAGCTGAATCTGTCTTGTTGAGAGTTGATAAAATGATTCAATCAAAAGGGGAAGCAGCTTCAG
>CAMDAO010000165.1 GCA_945888595.1 Chryseobacterium gleum
TGAAATTATTGAATTGGTGGAAGAAATAAAAAATCTATAAGCGAAACGATCTATTGTCGTTCATCCATTTCCAATTCAACGTAATAAGGACGAATGAATTCTTGAGAAACATCCCACTGAAAATCATTGGTATGCATTTTCCATCCAGAGGTTTTAAAGAAATCGAAGCACGGTTTATTTTTTTCAGATTCTTTATACTGTGCAATGACAGATTTACAGCCATTTTCTATAGCGCAATCAATGGCTACAGACAACATGGTTTCTTCAATTTTTCTGCCAATAACGCGACAACTTAATACAAAATCCGTAACGTACAATACTTCGTTCTTGATCTCCAACCCAATTACTCCCGTTAATCCAGCATCTCCAAAATTATCTTTTACCTTAAAAGAGAAAAAATGTTGGTTATTTTCTACACTTCGATTGAGCAAATCCACTTCCGAATATCTGCGAGTTTGCAAATTCATCTGGTTGGTCTTGTTTAACAACTGTAAAATTCGCTGTAAATTAGCATCATTCAATTTTTCACATTTCACCTTAATATCAATAGATTGCAACCAATCATCTACACTAGAAAAATCAGATTTACTCTCTTTTCGTTGCTTTTCCAACACATAATATTCGGTTCTTTTTAGGTCTTCACTGGTAGACGAAATCGAATTGAAACAATCTAATTGCAATAAAAAATGTTTGTAAAGCATTGGATCCGATGGTAAATCCGGAACTAAAACGTCTGGAAGCGCATTTCTCACTCTTTCTCTTTCAAATGGATTATCATCTAAAAAAAGAATCGCATCTAACCCTACATTTAACTCCTGAGCAATCTCTAAAATATTTTTTGCCTTATCGTCCCAATTGATTCGCCATGCCACAAAATCTTTTTTTCTCAATACCATTTCAGGATGATTTTCAATGGCATTCATGGCAACAGCTTCCTCATTTTTACTAGCAATTGCTACTACAACTCCCCTATTTACTATCGATTTTATCGCCAACTGAAAGTCCCTAAAAGCTTCTCCTAGTGGATTATGTCCTCCTAAAGTAAGATTTTCTGAACCAATATCTCCAACAACTCCACCCCACAGCGTATTATCTAAATCTGTAATAATTAATTTCTTGGCAATCCCACTTAGATTTTTAATAAAGGAAGAAATATCCTTGGACGCTTGGGCAAAAACATTCGCATGAAAAGGAGTTTTACTTAAATACCATAATTTAGGACTGTACGCCATTTTCCCCGCAGCAGCAATCCATTTAGTAGAGTCAAGAACATACATTGACGGATAATTGTTTAAAATGGATGCTAAAAGTGAATTCATTTTGGCAACAACATCTACAATTCCGTGGTTTGATTTTGTATTTACTATTCCCTTATAATTCAAAGTTAAATCAATCGTCCAATTGACAGCGAAGAATGTTTCTACTCGTTCGCTCGCTTTGATCAGTAATTGTGCGAATGTTTCCACTTCAGCGAGAATTACCTCTATTTCTATAGGTTCATTATTGATGAATGAAGCAAAACTTTTTAAAACACGTTCTGGTTGAGTCCATACAATCGCGAACTCCTGTTTTTCACTCCAACACTCTAACGAAGAATCAATTAATACCTGATGTACTTGATTAAAAGGAGCAATTGTAGTTTGCATAGGCAAATCTAGAAGGTCATTTTTTAAATAGCCAGATAAGTTATTGATAGTGAAATCAGCAATTAAGATAACCTTCATACTTAGTGTAGAGATTTTTCAATAAAGGCGATCAGAGCAGCAATATCTTTCAAATTTTCCTCCTTACTCTCTATTAATTCTTGTGTTTTTAATGAATATGATTCTCCATATATATTCTGCAAATATTCTTCGATTGTCACTAAAAAATAAACCAAAGAAAGACTATCAAGGGTTCCTTTTTCTGTAAATCCTGATCTAGAAAAAAGAATCTCATTTTCACTTTTCTTTAGTCGCGCATCTACTTCTTGCGACATGTTAAATTCATCAATCGCACCAAAAACGATGGCTTTTATTTTTTCTTGAGTACCCATCAAATTTTGTTTATTGAGAAACGAATGTGTAATAAATCTTTCCTTTTTGACTCGTTGCAGCAGCAGAATAATCAAACCGAGACATCTTCGCATATTTTAAAGCTTGCTCTTGCATGCATGAAGTAGCAGAATTACTTGCTAGCGAGTTATAGATGGCAGAAACTACCTTCCCGTCCTGTGCTACCGTAATATCAATCACAACTCTACCGGAAGAACCTGAACCACACGTATAACCTGGATTTCGCACAAACCATTCATTATTTTGATGCGGAGAACGATTATTTAAACTCCATTCCACCATCACATTCCCCTTCGCTGCAAATTTACCTCCAGAATTTGAACTATTATCCGCAGTCGTCGTAGTTTTTGACTTCTCTTTTTGCTGATCTTTCGTTTTATTTCTTTCTTCAATTATTTTATCAACCTCTTTGTTATAGCTACTATTCCGAGCCTCATCTTTGTACCTCTGTTCGGTTTCACGCGCCGACTTTTCTCCCTCCGAAGTCTCTTTTGTAGCGCTGTAATCTTCTGTTGCTCTTTCTCGCGTATCATTCATATCACGAGCACTATTGACAACCTTTCCAGTCTCAAATTGTGGGGCAATCTCAATATTTTCATTTGTTAATTCAATCTCTTCAACGGGTTGTTCCAAGTGTATTCTTTCTCGAAGGCTAATGATCTCGGTGTATTCAGGAATCTCCGTTAATTGTAAATACATATACATTCCAGTATAGGCCAATAAGACGGAAACTATACTAAATTTATATCTATCTACTAAATCTAAAAATTTATTCATTCTTATCTTTTGGTTTGATCACTCTATTTTGAGGTAAATACAAATAATGAACCTCACCTGACTTTGTTAAAATTAAGAAATCTTTATCTAATATCCGAATTTGATCATATTCCACCGGCACAATTATTTCGCCAGACACACCAAATACTCCAAAAAGAGAATCCGTAGAAACGATTACCCTATTGATATCTAAGCGATCAATTTCTTTAAAAGAAAGAGGAACCGTCACCTTTCCTTTTGCATCAATCATTCCAGCAAGATCTTGGTTTGTAACAAAAGCATATCCTTGATCAAAACTTTCTGCATACTCATATTGTGGCGCTATTACTGTTGTATTCGTATTATCAATGAATCCCCACAATTTACCTTTCATAAAAGCTGTTAATGTACTACTATTTCCCATATTTGAATGGGTTGTAGGAATGATCACTTTACCCAGTTTATCAATAACACCAAACTTCCCTTTTAACTTAACAACTGCATAATTATCATTAAATTGCCCTTTTTCTATAAAATTTGGAAATTCCTCAAATTTCAGATCCAGTATCATTTTACCCGAACCATTGAGATATCCAATTTTTCCTTTTTTTGAAACGAGCGCTCGATCAAACGTTAAAGGTCCTATCAAATCATACTTCGCTGAATCAATAATTTGTCCATTTTTTCTACAAATACCAAATTTTCCATACGTTTCAAAAACCAACAATGAATCATTAAAAAAATGAATAGATTCATAAGTTGTGGGAACCATTGTGCTTCCGTAGGCATCAATAAATGATTGACTTTTACCTAAAATAACTTTTGCTAAACCTTTTGTAAAGGAGAAAGCTTCCAAATATTTTTCATCTATGCGAAGAAAACCTGAATTATCATAATAGCCATACAAACTATCCAACTTTCCGTATATTAGGCCCTCTGAAAAAGTTCCAAGATCGTTGTAAGTTATCGGCATACTAATTCTTCCAGATCGATCAATCACACCCAATTTATCGTTCAATCCAACGATTGCTCTTCCTTCTTCAAAATCAAGTCCGGAATCATAGATAAAATCAACAACAACATTATTTCCTTTGTCAATATATCCAAATTTCCCTTTTTTCACAGCCATTGCTAATCCATCATGGAAAAAACC
>CAMDAO010000166.1 GCA_945888595.1 Chryseobacterium gleum
CAGATGCAGAAAGAGAACTAGGTAATAAAGCGGCGAAAGCGGCCATGGATGAAGCGGGAGGGAACCCAATTAAAAAGAAACTTGCTGAAGCACTTGGGAACAAAGCGAAGAAAACAGCTGAGGAAAAAGCCGTTAAAATTGAAAATGAAGCCAACTCAAAAGCAGATCTGATTATGAAAAATGCACGAGAAAAAGCAGATCAGGTAAAGTGATTTGTACTATACATTTTTTATTTGATGCGATGACAAGTGCGCTGCGAATTATGCTTAATTTTGGAGTATGATTAAAAGTAGAATCAATTTTTCAATTCTTCCTGCTCACATAAAAGTACTTCTGCAGCGAATGGGGATTGTACTGCTTTTTATGTCATTTTCTCGATTGGTCTTTTATGTAAATAATTCAGATAGTTTTTCTGATGTGCTGTTTTCGGATTTTTTTGTGAGTGTTTGGTTCGATATAATAACGGTTTGCATTTTTTTCATTCCTTTTTATTCCTTGTACTTAATTCCTCTTCCACTGGGTGGCTACAAATTTTCTAAACTATTTTTTAAAGTATTCTTTCACATTCTTAATTCGATTATTTTATTTCTTAATTTAATAGATGTCGAATATTTCCAATTTACGAGTAAGCGATCAACGTTTGATATTTTTTCAATTGTTGGTGGCGAAAGCGGAATGGGGCAGTTGATAATTTCATTCATAAAAGATTTTTGGTTCCTTATTATATTATTTGTTGTTTTTATTGCGGTATCCGAATGGTTATATCGAAAAACAGAAAGGATTGCAGAGAAATGGAGCGGAGGTACTCGTCAATTCTATACTTCGCGAAGCATCTCATTTATCGTTTTTTTGCCCCTCTTTTTATTGATTGGCAGAGGTGGGTTTAGAGTCAGACCTATTGGAAGTATCGAGGCTTCAAGTTATACGAAAGCAGAAAATGCTGCATTGGTATTAAATACGCCTTTTACAATGATAAAGTCCTATGGAAAGGAAGTATTAGAGATGAAGCATTACTTCTCTGATAAGCAAGCAACTGAATTATTCAATCCTGTACAAGTGTCACATCCTCAGCATATTCTTCCTGATGGGACAAATGTGATGCTTATTATTTTAGAAAGTTTTGGCGATGAATTTGTTGGGTCCTTTAATCAATCAACGAGTTACACGCCTTTTTTAGATTCGTTGATTCACTCTTCCCTTTCGTTTGAATATGGTATTGCCAATGGTAAAAAGTCAATTGAAGCGGTTCCTGCAATAGTAGCATCCATTCCTAGTTTAATGAATAATCCATACATTAATTCTCCGTATGGGAATAATAAAATTCAAACCTTAGCAAGTATCTTGGGTAAAAAAGGCTATTCTTCGGCATTCTTTCACGGGGCAACAAATGGATCGATGCGTTTTGATGGTTTCTCTGCACAAGCGGGCTATCAAAAATATTTTGGTAGAAAGGAGTACAATAATGAAAAACATGCAGATGCGACCTGGGGTATTTTAGATGAATATTTCAACCCGTGGACCGCAAAAGAAATGACAAAATTAAAGGAACCTTTCTTTTCAACTCTCTTTACTCTTTCTTCTCACCATCCCTATTTTATTCCAGAGCATATGCGTAAGAAAGTGAAAAATGGACCTTATCCAATTTGTGCTTCAATTAGTTATGCCGATTATTCACTTCGTAAATTCTTTGAAGAAGCGAAAAAACAGCCCTGGTATGATAACACTTTATTTGTGCTTTGTGCGGATCATACGCCTGCATCTAATAGTGCAATCTACAGCCAACGAACGAATATGTATAAAATTCCAATCGTTTTTTATCATCCTAAAAAGGGGGTAAAAGCTAAAAAAGAAAAGATAATATTTCAACAATTAGATATTTTACCTACAATTTTGGATTTACTAAACATCAATACAAAATTTTATTCTTACGGAAAATCATATTACTTAAAATCTGATAGAGAGGCGATTACCTATATAGAAGGAGCCTATTATTACTTTACTAAAAACCACATGTTCTCCTTTTCTAACGATAAGGCACGAAATTTGTATGACTTCGTCGTTCGAAAAGAGTTCACGGAAGATTCACTTGTTTTTTACAAGAAAGAATCAAAGGTGGTGGAAAGAAGATTAAAATCAATTATTCAACGCTACAACCATGACTTGATTCTGAATCAAACAACAGTTGAATGAAGCAAAGAATACGTTTTATTATTAATCCAATTTCCGGTATCGGAAAAAAGACGGATATACCAGAACTTATAAAATCTTATTTAGACACCACAAAGTTTGAATACGACATCAAAGAAACGGAGTACAGAAAACATGCTAAAACATTGGCTTATCAATCTTCTCGAGAGGGTTTTGATATTGTTTGTGCGGTTGGAGGCGATGGTTCTGTGCACGAGGTAGGAACCGCATTGATTGGAACAACTACGAAATTAGCAATACTTCCATCTGGCTCAGGGAATGGATTAGCAAGACATCTTAATATTTCATTGGATATTATTCAAGCAATAAAATGCATCAACGAAAACTTTTCTATTAAAATGGATACTGTTTTAGTGAATGATAAGCCATTTTTAGGTGTTGGAGGATATGGCTTTGACGCCTTAATTGCAAAAAAGTTTAACGAGCACCACGCACGAGGTTTTATAAGTTATATCAAACTAGTTCTTAAAGAATATTTTAAATTTTCTCCTAAAAAAATATCATTTGATATGAACGGAGAAACGAGAAATGTGTCTGTGGTTTTGTGCACCATTGCGAACGCTTCTGAATTAGGAAATGGATTTTGTGTTTCCCCTAATTCATCGGTAACAGACGGACAATTAGAATTGTGTATTCTTCGCCCTTTTAAATTTTGGTCAGCTCCATCTATTGCTTTTCGATTTTTCAGAAAGACTGCTGATAGGTCAAGATTTACAGAAATAATTCCATTTAAAAAAGCAAGAATTCGACTAAATGATAAGATCGCACACTACGATGGTGAGCCATTTGATGTGAGAGAAGAACTAAATGTAGAAGTTGTTCCAGAAAGTCTTCATATCTTAGTGGGAAAAAAATAAGTAGAATATGTTTATTGAAGCAGATATTGAAACGATTTTAGGTAAATTATCTAAATTAGAAGAAACGCAAAAACCGGTTTGGGGCACTATGAGTGCGCAAAGAATGGTAGAACATTTAACTGATTTGGTGAAAATATCAAACGGCAAATCAGTTGTAGAAATAATAACACCCGCGGATAAGATTGAACGAGCGCAACTGTTTCTAGAATCGGATAAGCCCATGGCTAAAAATGTAAACGTTGAATTCGTAGCGAAGGAAGTTCCATTGCGCCATACTGAAATCGAATTAGCAATTGATGAATTAACGGAAGAATGGTGTGATTTTGAGGAGTTTTATGAAAATGATGAAAGCAAAACGGCAAATCATCCATATTATGGAGCACTGAATTTTGACCAATGGAAAAAGTTACATTCGAAACATTTTACCCATCATTTTGAACAATTTACTATAGCATAAAAAAAGGAGGTAAATAACCTCCTTTTTTACTTAATAAGCTTAAGATCAGCTTCTAAATTAATCTTTTTTAGGTGCTTCAACCTTTTTCTCAGTACCTTCAACGGCTTGTATTCTTTGAGGTCGTTGTAATTCTTCTCTTTTGACTGGAGTCGAATTAATTACTTTAGAATTTGTTGCTGGCTCAGCTGCTCTCATTTCAGCTGGTTCTGCCGCTTTTAATGTTTCTCTTTGTTTTTCAGCAGGAGCTGCTTCAACCTTCATTTCTTTTCTTTGAACTGGCTCAGCGGACTTCGTTTTCATCTGCTCTTGGCCAAATGAAAATGAACTTATTAATCCAAAACCTAAAACTAAATTTAATCGATTCATTTTTTTCATCATACAATTTTTTAAAGTTGTGAAATAAATTTACAAA
>CAMDAO010000167.1 GCA_945888595.1 Chryseobacterium gleum
AAAAATAGACTTCCATTTTATTTAAACCGATTGCTTTACACAATAGGTCTCGTTACTTTTGGAATTTATATGTTACATCCTATTGTAAAAGGATACACAACTTTTTTCATAAAACTTTGGTTTAATTCATATAACATAAATCACTCACACCCTTTAATAATTGTTTTCGTTTGCATCTTAACTATATTAATATCAACCCTATCCTATTTCTATTTTGAGATTCGTATAATTCAAATTGGAAAAAAAATAACAGCAAAATATTTCTAAACAATCTATATTTTTGAGCTAAGAATTCTTATAATTAAAATAAAAAATCTTTTTGTACCTTTGACCTTAAATAGATTAAACTTTCAAAATTGAAATAGTATTAAATAAATGTCAAAAAAATCAAAATCACTATACCGTTATTCTCGATATATTAAACTGATATTTTTATGTTGGGATATATTTTTGTTAAACGCAACGTTTGTTCTATCATACTATATTCGATTTGGTAATTTCGAAAGACTTCAAACAGATGATTCACAAGCGATATTTTTAATTTCGAATATCACTTGGATTTTACTTTCAATGAATCTTGGAGCATATAGATTTGTAAGAATTGAACATATTGAAAAAATAATTTCTAGAACAGCAAAATTAATTTCATTACATTTCATTCTTTTATTTACCGTAATTCTTCTTTTGAAATTTGAAGATATTTCAAGATCAACAATGTTGATTTTTTATATCTCTTTATTTATTTCAATATTTAGCTTTAGATTGATATTTATCCAACTTCTTAAAAAAATAAGAAAATCTGGGTATAATTTCAGAACTGTTGTCATAATTGGAGCTAATAAAACTGGTTTTGAGATTCACAAACTACTTTCAAAAGATCTATCTTATGGATATAGAGTTTTGGGATACTTTGATAATAATATAGAAGGAATTACTTCAGAGATTAATCTACTAGGAAATATTGATAATTTACAAAATTACCTTCTAAAAAATCAAGTTCATGAAATATACTTTGCTTCGAATGATTACAATACAAAAACGGTGATAGAATTAATTAATTTTTGTGAAAAAAACTTAATTCGACTTAAAATAGTTCCTCATTTCAAAAACTACACAGAATCAAGACATGTGACAATCGATTTTTATGGAAATCTACCTATTCTTTCATTAAGACAAGAGCCTTTAGAGATTCCGGTCAATAGAATAATAAAAAAAATATGCGATGGCATTATTATCCTTTTTGTTATGTTATTAATTGCACCGTGGCTTCTTCCTATCATAATGCTACTTGTCAAATTAAGCTCTAGAGGTCCGGTTTTTTTTAAACAACAAAGAACTGGTTTAGGTAACACTTCATTTTGGTGTTATAAATTCAGAACAATGAAAGTAAATACCAATTCAGATAGAATACAAGCAACAAAAAACGATAAAAGAATAACACGAATTGGTTCATTTTTACGTAAATCAAATTTAGATGAGTTACCACAAATATTAAATGTATTAAAAGGAGAAATGTCAATTGTTGGTCCGAGACCTCACATGTTAAAGCACACTGAAGAATATTCAGCTCAGATTGACAATTATCTTGTAAGACATTTTGCAAAACCAGGTATTACAGGCTGGGCGCAAGTCAATGGATGTAGAGGAGAAACAAAAGAGCTAGAACAAATGGAAGATCGAATAGACTATGACATATGGTACATCGAAAACTGGTCCCTGTTATTAGATTTAAAAATCATTTTCCTGACAGCCTTCAATATGTTCAAAGGAGATAAAAATGCAATATAAATAAATAGTAAAACAAATTCTAAAATCAAAAAAATACGAACTTTAAGTCATTTCTTAACATTTAATTGTTGATAAAAAAACAAATTCGGCGATTAAAAAACTTGTTTTATCATAATATTTCATACCTTTGGGGAGAAATTTAAAACACAAATACTAAAAAAAACATAAACTATTCAATATTAGTGTTATAAATAGACAAATGAATTTAATTTAAAAATGAAAAAATGAAAAAAAACGTAACAATAGCATTAACGGCTTTTTTAATGTTTGCAGGGACAACAAGTATTTTTGCTCAAGATACGACTGCTACAGCTCCAAAAGAAAAGAAATCTTTGGCAACTTGGTTAACTAAAACTCCTTGGCAAGTAGGGATAGGAATGAATTTAATTGATGATAATGGTAATACTAAATCATTTGGATCACTTAGAGATAAAACATGGAGCCCTTTCAAATTTACTTTGGAAAAAGCATTAGTTAAAGGATGGGATTTACAACTCGCTTTTTCAAGTACTTCCTATAATCCTCATAACTTTTTAGCGATTGATGTAAACGGGAAATATGACTTAAACAACCTTATAGGAGAGACAAAATGGTTTGATCCTTACGCCTTAGTTGGATTAGATTACTCATATAGAGATTACACAGAATTAAAAGTTAATGCAGTTAAAGGCGTGTCTTCAACAAACAAAATTGGATTCAACGCTGGATTAGGTGCTAACTTCTGGTTATTTCCAAACGTAGGTATCCAAACACAAGCAGTTGCTAAGTTAGGTGGAAATAATTATATGGCAGTTTCTTTAGGTTTAGTATTCAAAATTGGTGCTGCGACACCTGCAAAATGCGAGGTAGCTCCTAAAACGAAAGAAGCTGAAGATGCATTACAACATTTAAGAGGAATTATTAATAAATAATCAATAAATACAATAGAAAATATGAACAAACTAATTATACTAGTTGGGTTTACATTACATTTTTCATTGTTGTTTTCACAAGATTGTTGTAATATGAACGTATATACCGAAGATGAGACAATGAAATTGTCTGCTTACGGTAAAGCACTAGAAAAATCAATTCTAGAAAAAAATCCTGCAGATTCTGTTAAGATTGCTAAAATGACTGGCGATTTTAAAAATGACTGTTGTTATACTGATAGTTCAGTTATCAAAATTTCTAATTACTTAAAAGAATTAGAAAAATTAGATTCTATCAATAACATCGTTCCAGAACCTGTAATTGAAGAAGCTGTTGTTGTTATAGAAACACCTGTTGTGGTTCCAGAAGTGCCTAAACCAACGCTTTCTAATACTGTACTTTTCCCTTCAAACAGTAGTAACTTTAAAGTTGCTAGTTTGGATGCACTTGTAGCAGCAATGAAGGAAGATCCAAAGTTGACGATAGCCCTAGATGGTTATGCAGATGCAACTGCTTCTTCTGAATACAATTTTGGCTTATCAAAACGAAGAGCTACAGCGGTGAAGAATTATTTAATTTCGAAGGGAATTGCTGCTTCTAGAATAACTTCAAATGCTCATGGTGAAGAGAATCCTGTATCAGACAATACAACTCCAGAAGGAAAAGCACAAAATAGACGTGTTTCTATTTCTATGAAATAAATTAGATTAATTTACTAAAAACCGAGCTTTCTAATGAAAGCTCGGTTTTTTTGTGCCTATTCCGTCTTACTCCTCAAATAAAGTTGTGTAATAATTTTCTATCTATTCTTTGATAAAGAGAAAATGTAATCTTCGAAGAAGAATAAATTGTTTTCTAAAGATCTAAAATGCATTGTAAGGGGTCAACGTCAAAAGTTGGGGGCTAAACCATTTCCAAAACTCAGAAAATAAATTAGTGCCTATTTGCGAAGCTCTATTTAGAATTGGTCTTTCCAGAGAATTAGCTGTAAACTTTTTCGTAATCGCGTTTCGCTTTTTCTGCGAAAATAAGCGTGAAGAAAAGTGTTTACCTGCAGTTTCACTTCAAAATGTTAATAATAAAGGTTCAAAGAACTAAAGTGTATCCTTAATTGAAGTGAAAAATTCCTTGGAAAGATCCTTGATTTTTGCTTAC
>CAMDAO010000168.1 GCA_945888595.1 Chryseobacterium gleum
AGGTCTCGTCCCAGATTCTAAATTCGGAGAAACTAGATATATTGATCCTATTGATATTGCAAATCAGCAAGCAATCAACTTAAAAGAAAAAGGATGTGATTTGATCATTTGCTTGTCGCATTTAGGATATGAATACCCAACTGCAAAATTATCAGATAGGGTTCTAGCGAAGAAGACAAAAAATATTCATCTCATTATTGGTGGTCACACGCATACATTTTTAGATAAGCCAACGGAAGAACGAAATAGTGAAGGAAAAATAGTTTTGATCAACCAGGTTGGATTTGCGGGATTGAACTTAGGTAGAATTGATTTTGAAATAGAAACAAAAGTCTTCTCAAAAAAGGAAGTAATTTCTATTCTCTAATATAAAATTTCTCAAAAAAAACGGACTCATTTCTGAATCCGTTTTTGACTATCAAAAATGATTTATTATAAATGTATTACTTCACCGTATGCAGCGGCAGCAGCTTCCATAATTGCTTCTGACATGGTAGGGTGAGGATGAACCGTTTTAATGATATCATGTCCAGTTGTTTCCAATTTACGTATTGATACAATTTCAGCGATCATTTCAGTAACGTTCGCTCCAATCATGTGAGCTCCTAGAATTTCACCATATTTAGCATCAAAAATTAATTTCACAAAACCATCTTTCGCACCTGCAGCACTTGCTTTTCCAGATGCAGAAAAAGGAAATTTACCAATTTTAATATCTAAACCTGCCTCTTTCGCTTGTTTTTCAGTCATACCAACAGATGCAATCTCTGGAGACGCATACGTACAACCTGGTATATTTCCATAATCCAAAGGAGCAGGATGATGACCCGCAATTTTCTCAACACAAATAATTCCTTCAGCTGAAGCAACGTGCGCCAAAGCTGGCCCAGGAACAATATCTCCTATAGCGTAATAACCAGGAATATTCGTTTGGTAAAAGTCATTTACTAAAAGACGCCCTTTATCAACTACGATTCCAACTTCTTCTAATCCTATATTTTCAATGTTTGAAACAATTCCAACGGCAGAAAGAACAACATCACATTCGATTTTTTCTTCTCCTTTCGCTGTTTTTATCGTAACAACACATCCTTTTCCTTTTGTGTCAACGGACTCAACGGTAGAATTTGTTAAAATAGAAATACCTGCTTTTTTAAGTGATTTTTCCATTTGTTTTGAAACTTCTTCATCTTCAACAGGAACAATATTTGGCAGAAATTCAACAATCGTTACCTCAGTTCCAATGGCATTATAGAAGTATGCAAATTCTACTCCGATCGCTCCTGAACCAACTACTACTAGTTTTTTTGGCTGAGTTTTCAGAGTCATTGCCTCACGGTATCCTAGTATTTTTTCTCCATCTTGCGGTAAATTTGGAAGTTGACGAGATCTTGCACCAGTTGCGATGATTACTCCTTTATCAGCAGTATATTCTACTATTTTTCCATCTTCGCCAGTAATAGCTACTTTTTTTCCAGCTTTTATAACTCCAGAACCTTTAATGACATCAATTTTATTTTTCTTTAATAAAAATTGAATACCATTACTCATTCCATTTGCAACACCTCGACTTCTGTCAATCATTGCGCTAAAATCAACTTTCGCTTCTTTTACAGAAATACCGTAATCACTTGCGTGCGTCAAATATTCAAATACATTCGCACTTTTTAATAAAGCTTTTGTAGGAATGCACCCCCAATTTAAACATATCCCACCTAAAGACTCTCTTTCTACTATTGCGGTTTTCAATCCTAATTGAGAAGCTCTAATCGCAGTTACATAACCACCAGGACCACTTCCTAAAACTATTATATCGTAATTCATTTTGTTTGGTTTTTATTGCGTTGCGAAGGTAATGAATAAATAATTAATGTGATTGAATGTTAGGTGAATTTATTTAACCACAGAGTTTTGTAGAGTTATTTCACAGAGTTACGCAGAGTTTTTGATTAGTTAGATTTGAAAAATATCTTTTTTCACTGATAAATAGGTATTTGTTAAAAATAATGCCAATTGAATTCTACATTTCATAATTTTAATTAAATTTAATAGAGAATCTGAAAAAATATGTCTCAAAACAGTAAAAAATGGAAATAAACAATCTCACCTATTTAATTTTAAAATGTGCATATAAGGTTCATTCTGCATTAGGTCCTGGATTACTTGAAAGCGCTTATGAGGAATGTTTATTTTATGAATTAAATTTACAAGGAGTAAAAGTTGAAAAGCAAAAAGCATTACCTTTGGTCTATCAAGAAGTGAAGTTAGATGTTGGGTATCGTTTGGATTTATTAGTCGATAATAGAGTTGTCGTAGAAATAAAATCTGTCGAGAGTTTCAACGAGGTGCACATGGCACAAGTACTGACATACTTGAAATTGTCTAAATGTAAAATTGGCCTATTGATAAATTTTAATGTTAAATCATTACAACAAGGAATAAAAAGACTAATAAATTAAATAAACTCTGTGTTACTCTGTGAGATACTCCGAGAAAATCTGTGGTTAAAAAAAATCAAACAATGAGCAAGATCCTAATAATAGACGATGAGCGAGCAATCAGAAGAGCCTTGCGAGAAATTTTAGAATTTGAAGAATTTGAAGTAGTAGAAGCTGAAAATGGTAAAGATGGTTTCGAAAAAGCGTCTTCGACTGTCTTTGATATGATATTTTGTGATATAAAAATGCCGCAAATGGATGGCATGGAGGTATTAGACGAGCTTTTAAAAGCGAAAATTGATACTCCTGTAATAATGATTAGTGGGCACGGTAATATTGAAACTGCTGTGCAAGCAATAAAAAAAGGTGCATTTGATTTTATTGAAAAACCACTAGATCTAAATAGGATTTTGGTGACTATTCGAAATGCAAAAGATAGAACAGTGCTGTTTGAAGAGACAAAACAATTGAAAACAACCGTTAAAAAATTTAAAGGAAATTCAATTATTGGTGAAACCTCTGGTATAATGAAAATTAAGGAGATGATTGAAAAAGTCGCTCCTTCTGATGCTAGAGTTCTTATTACGGGTGGAAATGGAACAGGGAAAGAGCTAGTCGCTCGTTCTTTACATGATAATAGTAATCGAAGAAAAATGCAATTTATAGAGGTGAATTGTGCTGCCATTCCTTCTGAATTAATTGAAAGTGAGTTATTTGGTCACGAGAGAGGGGCTTTCACTTCTGCTGTAAAAGATAAAAAAGGAAAATTTGAACTAGCGTCAGGAGGAACTTTGTTTCTAGATGAGATTGGGGATATGAGTTTGTCCGCTCAAGCGAAAGTGCTGCGCGCATTACAAGAGAACGTTATTCAAAGAGTAGGAGGAGAGCGCGATATAAAAGTCGATTGTCGTGTTGTGGCAGCGACCAATAAAGATTTACGCAAAGAAATCGCAGAAGGTCGATTTAGGGAAGATTTGTTTCATCGGTTGGCCGTTATTTTAATGCATGTTCCATCTCTAAACGAGCGAAGAGAAGATATTCCTGTTTTAGCTGAGCATTTTTTAACAATGGTTTGCGCGGAACATGGGATCTCTCGAAAATCTTTCTCAGAAGACGCGCTTTTGGAATTGCAAAAAACGGATTGGACTGGAAATATTCGGGAATTAAGACATATTGTTGAGCGATTGGTAATATTATGTGATTCTAAAATTGTTGGAGAGGATGTTAAATTATTTGCTAATCCAAGAGGCACAGCTATTTAGATCCAATGCGAGAAAAATCAAATAGATTTTAATATACGTACCAATTCTTTTGTAATTTCAAATCTACTGTATTGCAGTGATGACGTGAGTGTGGTACCTTCTTGTTTATTTCTGACGAATATTTTTTGAATAAAATCTT
>CAMDAO010000169.1 GCA_945888595.1 Chryseobacterium gleum
TCAGATCGTCTTTGTTTAAATAAACTAAAAGGTATGTGATATTCTTTTTCAAAGATTTCTTTAATTGCTCCATTTCCCTCGAAAAATGCGTCTATATTTTCTACTTCCTAGATTTCGCAATTCGAACAGTGAGTTACTTTTTTTTAAAATCTTGAACGATCATTTGGAATTTATTTGATTGCAAAAGTAAAGGTTTAATAACGATACTTTTTAATGATAGAAATCACTATTTATCTTCTCAAGAAGTTTAAAAAGTGATGGTAGACATTTAAAATAATTTGTAAAATATCTTTCTTTGCGTTATATTTATCTAAACATAGCGAATTTCATGAATTTTAAAAGTAGCTTAATTGGTATATTGTTGTTTATTGCTGCCTGCAGTTCTCCAAAAAAAACAGTAAAAATTGCCGTGGCGTCAAATATGGAAACAGCATTCCAAGAGATTTTAATCGATTTTAAGAAGGAAGAACCATCCGTAAAAGTAGATATTATTGCTTCTTCGTCAGGTAAATTATTTGCGCAAATTGCCAATGGAGCTCCTTTCGACGTTTTTATTTCTGCTGACCTAGAGTATCCTGAAAAATTAATAAAAGAAAAAAAGGTACAAGGAAAAGTGATTGAATATGCACAAGGAACGCTTATTATTTGGTCGAAAAAAAACATCAATCTTTCTGCCATTGATTTCCTTGATTCAAAGTATGAGAAAATCGCAATCGCCAATCCTGAAACGGCACCTTATGGGATAGCAGCAGTCGAATATCTAAAAAAGACAGGTGTTTATGAAAAAATAAAGAGTAAACTTGTCTTTGCTGAGAGCATAGGTCAAGTCAATCATTTTATCGCTTCTCAAGTGGTCGATTTTGGTTTCACAACTTCTTCCGTTGTTGCTGGTAAAAAAGAAAATTGGTTGGAGATTGATCAAAAGTACTATTTGCCCATTAGACAAGGGATGTGTCAGCTTATCAATACTAAAAATGATAAGGTTTCGGAAAGATTAATAAAATGTATGCAATCAGATAATGCTAAAAAGATACTTACCAAATATGGTTACAAAGTAAATTAAAATGGATTTTGAGGTGATTTTCTTGACATTAAAATTGGCGTTGATTACGACGTTTATTCTCTTGTGTATTGGAATTCCTTTAGCGTATTGGTTAAATTATAGCTCTCGTAAATGGAAAGTATGGGTGGAGACAATAGTGAGTTTGCCAATTATTCTGCCTCCAACCGTACTTGGATTTTATTTACTTTTCTTTTTTAGTCCTGAAAATTGGTTGGGAAAATTCTTAGACCAATATTTGGGTATTCGATTAGTTTTTACTTTTACTGGACTTGTTATTGGATCCATTATTTACAGTTTTCCTTTTATGATTCAATCGATTCGCACAGGGTATTCTCAGATTCCAAAATCGTACATGCATGAAGCGTTGGTTCTAGGTAAATCTAAATGGGTGATTATTCGAAGAATCTTATTGCCTTCAATGAAAAACTCACTGTTGACGGGCTGTGTTTTGACTTTTTCTCATACAATTGGTGAATTTGGTGTGATCTTAATGATTGGAGGAAATATTCCAGGTGAAACACGTGTAATTTCAATTGCTTTATTTGATGAGGTTGAAAAATTGAATTACCACACAGCGCACATATATTCTGCTTCCTTATTGTTAGTGAGTTTTATTGTTCTTTTTATCGTGTATTCAAAAAGAAATAATCCATTTAGAAAAAAATGATAAAAATTCAGATCTATAAGGAATTCTTTAAAAGTGCGAATCAATTTTATATTGATGTTGATTTTTCTTTAAAAAAAGGAAGTTTTAATGCTTTATTTGGTGATTCAGGTTCTGGTAAAACCACGATTTTAAATGTTATCGCAGGAATTAAATATGCGGATAGAGGCAAGATTTCAGTTTTAGACAATGTTTGGTTGGATACCGCTGCGCATATTAATCTTCCCATTAACAAGCGAAAAATAGGCGTTGTTTTTCAAAACAGTATTTTGTTTCCGCATTTAACAGTCTATGAAAATTTAGTATTTTCAAAGGATAAAAATGATTCTTTGGAGTTAATGAATGAGCTTATTCAACTATTTTCCATTTCAGATTTGTTGAGACAATTTCCCGAAAATCTATCTGGCGGGGAAAAACAAAAGGTTGCTATCGTAAGATCACTCATTCGAAATCCTGATTTATTACTTTTAGATGAACCTTTTTCAGCGGTTGATTTTCAGCAAAGAAAAGAACTTCAAGATGCTTTGTTGCAGGTCCATCAAAAGTTAAAATTTACTGCTTTAGTTATTAGTCATGATATTGAAGAAGTGGTGAGACTTTCCGATAATATTTTCATGCTCGAAAAAGGGAAAGTTATAAAAAATGGTCCTGCGCTGACATTATTTGAAAATAAAGAGGAGGATACTACTATTTCGTTGACTGGAATTGTCGTTTCGGTGGAGCAACTCGGGAAACATCAGAAAATTAGAATTATTGTAGGAAATGAAATTCATGCGATTGAAAAAGAAAATTCAATTCATCAAATTGGTGATCGAATTAAAGTGGAGATGAAAAAGAAGTGAAATTTTAGTATTCATTATTTTTCGTAAAATCTATAGTTTGGTGCATTTTACACCATAAAATAGTTGTAAAGTTATACGTTTTACTTTCTCTTAGCAGCTTATTGATTTGCGCATTATAAGAGAGTTGGAAGGAAATATTTTTGTTCAAATGAAATGAACCTCCTATAATTAATCGGAGTTGATCTAAATAGCTCGAATGTGATTTGGTATCATCGCTTTAATTTAAATTGGTATAGCTATAAAATATAGTAATCCATATAATTAATCGTTCAACAAAGTTCAGTTAAATTTCCTAAAACAGGATTGAAGATGTAAGAAAATTGATACAACATAGTTTATAAATTCTAGCATGAAAATGGTAGACTTTTTTTTGATTTCATAAGTAATATAATGAAGGAAAAATATTTATGATGTAATTCATTTTTATTTTAGACGAAAATACCGTACTTTACACAAAGATATAACGTATATATTTTTACAGTAGAAAAATTAAAAAAGTAGAATGAAAATAATACATAAAGAAACTGTAAAGAGAGTAGGTGCGAACGATGCTGATATAAAGGCAAATCCGAAGAAATTAAAAGAGGGAAATCCGATTTTAAGAAATTTAAATAAGTTTGAAGAGTCTTATGAGTAAATCTAAGAATATTATAGATACGTTTGGAAGAGTTCATGACTATCTAAGGATTTCATTGACTGAACGATGTAATTTGCGCTGTTTTTATTGTATGCCCGAAGATGGTATTCAGTTACGAGATAAGGCTGAATTTATGACCACGGAAGAACTTATTTTTATTGCTAAAAAATTCGTTGCTTTAGGAGTTAAGAAAATCCGTCTAACGGGAGGTGAGCCATTGATTAGAAAGGATTTTGCAGATATAATTCGACAATTAGGAGAACTTCCGGTGGAATTAACCATAACAACAAATGCGGTATTGGTCGATAAATATATCGATGACATAAAAAGTGCAGGTGTAAAATCCATAAATGTGAGTCTAGATTCACTGAAGGAAGAGCGTTTTAATATGATCTCTCGAAGAAGCTATTATGCCAAAATCAGAGAGAATATAGATTTATTGATAAAAAATGATTTTCATGTTAAAATCAATATTGTCTTAATTAAAGGAACGAATGACGATGAAATAATTGATTTTGTAAATTGGACCGTCAATGAAAAAATTCAAATCCGTTTTATTGAATTTATGCCGTTTGATGGAAATAATTGGAACTGGGAAAAGAAAATATCATTTAAGGAAATTTTAGATAA
>CAMDAO010000170.1 GCA_945888595.1 Chryseobacterium gleum
TTTATTGATTGGGGACATAACGAGCAATTTGTTACTGCAATTGGAGTAGGTGAATGTGCGGGCGTGATGATAGATTTGGTGGGTACCTTAATTTTTGATGCGGAAGAAAAGTTAGATTCAGCAGACAAAGCGTTGAAAGAAGGTCGATATGCTGACTCAATTTATTTCTCATATTCTTCTGGTATTCATGTAGCTAAGGCTCTATTACTTGATAAAAAGATTCAGTGTAATACGCAGTCTGGAATAATAGCAGATTTTGATAAATATCTAACGACTAAACCAGGTTTTTTTGAAATATCGAATTTTGCGGAATTTATTTTACAAATAAATAAAAATGAGCCAACAAGAGAATTTTCAGAGGTCTATTATAATCAATTATTTGGTTTTGTCGAGAAAGCAAAGGAGTTACGAGTGCAGCGCACTGATCAAAATCAGCTAGGTGAATAGAGGTTAAAAAAAAAGGTTAAAATTAAGCGTTAAAATGTTTGAATTTAGCGAAATAAAATGTGTAAAATATTGATTATCAATGTTAAAGAAAATAATAAGATGAAAATAATAAATACGATACCGAAAGTAACATTAGTTGGCGCGGGTCCCGGAGATATAGAATTAATTACCTTGAAAGGGTTGAATGCTATCAAGTCTGCAGATGTAATTTTATATGATGCGCTTGTGAATGAGGAACTTTTAGAACTTGCTCCAACTGCAAATAAGATATTTGTTGGAAAACGTAAAGGGTATAAATCATTTTCTCAAGAGGAAATTAATCAATTAATTGTTGATCAAGCGTTCCTGCATGGCCATGTAGTTCGCTTAAAAGGAGGGGATTCTTTTGTTTTTGGAAGAGGTTACGAGGAAATAGAGCACGTAGAAGCTTTTGGAATTAATGTATCGGTCGTTCCTGGCATATCAAGTTCTATTTCTGTTCCGGCTCTTGCTGGTATTCCAGTAACTCATAGAGGGATTAGCAATAGTTTCTTTGTCCTAACAGGAACTTTATCTGATGGGAGTTTAAATCCTGATATTAAAGTAGCTGCAAAATCATCTGGCACTGTTGTTGTCTTAATGGGGTTAGGGAAATTAAATGAAATCGGTAAAATTTATTCACTAGTAGGCAAATCAAATCTGGCTGTTTCAGTTATTAGTAACGGGTCTTTGCCAACGCAAAGAAGTGTTGTTGGACGAGTTTCAACGATTGAAAATCTTGCAAAACAGGAAAATATATTGGCACCAGCAATCATAGTTTTAGGGGATGTTGTAAGTTTGCAAAATAGATACCACGAGGTGTTGAATGAATATGTAACCTTTTAATTTTAAAATGAAATTTTTATTCATTTTTTCTTTATTGATGTGTTTTGATGGTTTATCTCAAATGGATGAATATAAGGGGAATACCTGGTCTAGTATTCTTTATAGACATACTATTTCAGATGAAAGAACAATAACAATCGATGCTGGATACAGATGGTTTGATGGCTTTGTGAAAAGAAGAAGACAAGATTTAATGCGAGTTCAGTATGATTACAAGTTGGATTCTAAAAATAACGTTGGACTTGGTTTTGCAATTTTTGAATCTGTTTTAAAGAATTCTCACAATTTCAGAACAGAATACAGGCCTTATGTTCAGTATCAATGGGGAGTGAAAAATGAAAAACAACTATTTAATGTTCGTTTTAGAAATGAGTTTAGGTATTATTTTGCTGTGAAAGAGATCGTTAATAGAACAAGGTTGCAGTTAAGTTACGAGCACAAAATCGTTTCAAGCTTTTTGGTTCCAAAAGTCTCCATTGAAGGATTTGTTTCCGCTCAAAAGTCACCATCAATAGAGCAAAGATATAGTATTGGTAATACGTTTACTTTTTCAAAAATGGCAAGTATATATGCTTTTTACACATTGCAATTTCAGTCAAATATCAATTTCAATGGGAAGTTGATTCAACAAAATATAGTAGGATTACAGTTAATTTTAAATACATCAGAACAATGAGTGCAAAAACAGTACTAAAAAATGAATTATTTCCAGTCTTTTTAAAGCTGAATGATTTATCTGTTCTTGTAATTGGAGGCGGAAAAGTTGCGCTAGAGAAATTATCAGCTTTCTTAACAAATTCTCCAAAAAGTAATGTTACTGTTGTAGCTGAAAACGTAATCGATGAATTGGTTGACTATGTTCATTCTTATCCAAATGTCGAACTAATTAGAGATTCATTTAATGCTAGTTATTTAGAAGGAAAGCAAGTGGTTATTTCCGCTTTAAATGACGTGGAAATGTCAGAAAAAATAAAAGTTCTGGCAAATGAGAAAGGATTATTATACAATGCAGCAGATAAACCCGAATTATGTGATTTTTACCTAGGTTCGATCGTTACGAAAGGAAACTTAAAAATAGGTATTTCTACAAATGGAAAATCTCCTACAGTTGCAAAACGTTTAAAGGAAATTTTTAATGAGAATATTCCAAATGAAATTGACAATTCGCTGGAAAACTTGAGTAAAATCAGAAATCATTTAAAAGGTGATTTTCAGCAAAAGGTAATTGAATTAGATAAGTTGACGAGTGGTTTAAAGGATAATCAAGTAAAAGCGTGGTATTTATTTAGCTTTAAAAAAGTTATCGGATATGTTGCTTCTGTGTTGGGTATAATGTTGGCTGGACATTTACTTTTTAGTATAATTCCCTTGTCTACAATTTGGAAATCAAGTGCCGAACTGGTTCTTTCTTTAGATATCGATTTTGCTTATTTTATGTTAGGTGGCTTCATCGCTCAGATGATTGACGGAGCTTTAGGGATGGCATACGGCGTAAGTGCTTCTACATTTTTGATGTCGATGGGTTTGTCACCAGCGGTTGCAAGTATGAGTGTGCATACTTCGGAAATTTTTACTAGTGGAGTGTCAGGATTTATGCATTTAAGATTTGGTAATGTGAATAACAAATTATTTAAAACGATAGTTATCCCTGGTGTAATTGGTTCAATATTAGGAGCTTATATACTTTCTGAGTTTGAAGCTTACAACATATATATCAAACCGATTGTAGGCGTTTACACGTTGATTTTAGGAATAATTATCATTAGAAAAGTAATTCGCAAAAATAACAAAAGAAAAAAAGTGCAAAAAGTGGGTTGGTTAGCAGTTACAGGTGGCTTTTTAGATTCCATCGGTGGTGGAGGATGGGGCCCCGTTGTTTCTTCAACATTGATCGCTCGCGGTAAAAATCCTCGAATGATTATAGGTTCTGTTAATTTAGCTGAGTTTTTTATCTCTTTAGCTAGTTCCTTTACTTTTTTTACAATTATTGGTGCATCAAATTGGCAACCAATTTTAGGGCTAATTTTAGGTGGTGTATGCGCTGCGCCAATTGCTGCAAATTTATCAAAAAAATTGAATGTGAAAGCAATGATGGTTTTGGTTGGAATTATCATTATTATTGTTAGTCTGCGTATTATAATATTAACTTTATTCAAAGTTTTATAAAATGAAAAAAGTATTTTTAAGCGATTCAGGACCCTTTATTTCAGATTCTATTTATAGTTTCATGAGATGTAATGAGTCTGATGATTTAAAAGTTAAAAACATGGAGGAAATAACAAATTATTATCTTGAATTAGGTATCAATGCCTTCGACTTATCTAATACGTATGGTTTGGGTCAAATGGAAGAACTAGCACTAAAATACAATTCAAATGTGGAACAATTAGCAGTGGCATGGATTCATAAATTGGGAGCCTTACCAATTATTGGAAGTTTAAGCAAAGATCGAATTAAAAATGCTGCTACAGCAAGTGAAATTCAGTTGTCGCATGAAGATTGGCATAGAATTTATA
>CAMDAO010000171.1 GCA_945888595.1 Chryseobacterium gleum
GCAAACTTTGTCAAAAGGGATCAACAAAATATCGATCAAGCACGAGTGAAAAGAGTTAAGGACTACAATAATTTGACCAGGGAAAGTCGCATACTCGATGTGGGCTGTGGTAAACCAACCTTTTTAGCTCAATTTTATAAAGATACTCCCGCTCATCTCATCGGTCTTGACTTCAGCGATGAGGGGTGGAAAAACAATCCAGAAATCTTTAGAGAGCTAGACCTAAGAGTAGGCGAGGTCTCGGATCTTAAAGGTGAAAGTGCCGTAGATGTTATAACTATGTGGCATTATCTCGAGCATGATTATGAGCCACAGAAGCATTTGAAAAACCTGCTAGATATAGCTCATTCAGAAACCAAACTTATTATAGAAGTGCCCAATTTTGATAGCTATACACGCAGAAAATTCGGGGAACACTGGGCAGGGTATCATAGCCCTCGACATACAGCTCTTTATTCACCGAATAATATTGAGATTCTGCTGAAAAATAGTGGGTGGCAAGTGGAGCAAATCTTAACCTTTGGCACCTTGGATCCCTTTACCATTCATTGGATGAGTGAGATGGAGCGAAAAGGAATTGATTGGTCTGGTTCTATGGAGTCAAGATTTATTGGATTTGTGGCAGGAATGATCCTCTATAAGCCAATTTACATGCTTCAAAAATGTTTTTCTATGGGATTTTTGACGGTAATAGCTAAACCTGCTTGATAAGGTTGGGTTTATACCTCAAATAGTTTGAAGCGGTTTTACTATTCAGATGGTATAAGAAATGGATCCGGAATATGAACACCACCCCAGCTGCCTTCAAACTGATATGGCTGAAAACGAATAAACATTTCCTCTTTATACCAATCTAATTCCCGCGTTTTCTTTATGGCTACTTGATGCTCGGGACTATGGTAAGCAAAGTTTTTGAGATCGCCCATAGATTTCCAAATACTAAACGTAGCCATTTGTAATAAAGGTACTTCACCAATCCCTTTGGTATAAAGCAGACCCGGGCAGCCATCTTGTATAGGCCGCTGCGAAGTAGGAACATAGCGCCAAAACTGAAGAAGTTTTCGTGATCGAATAGTAGCTCGTGTAATAACTGCTATGAGCGGATTACACTCATCTATATCTGTTGATGGATTAAAGGGATTTCCTCCTGACCATAAACCTTTGGCTTGTATTACCTTCATAAAAACTGTCCAATTCTCGCTGCTGTGAGATTGGTATCGTTTAAAAATAGGTGACTCTTGAAAAAACTGATGTGCAGATTTTTCGTTATCCCATACGCTTAATATAGCATACACCCCCCAATCAGGCAGGGGATTGAACCCAAGATTTCTGCCACTTCCCATCAGTTTGTAAAACTGGAGCCCTGGAGCCTTTCTTATATGAGAATGTGCAAATTGCATTTGAAAGAAAGCCCATATTTTATCGGACAAAGTGGGAAAGCGAAATAAAGTTAATGTAGAAATAGATTGCATTATTTAAAATAATTATAAGATTCCACCTGATATTATCTGATTAATGTGACGTCTCCACTTTTAATAAAAACTTCACCATCATTTAATTTAACAAATGCTTTCCAAGCATAAACACCATTTTCGCACAAATTCCATCTTACCCCGGAAGATGTATTGGTAAAACTTACATTAACTGGGGAAAAACTAGAAACGGGGGATGCAGTAAAACCCGCTATACCCTGAGAATTGCTAGTAAAAGAAAATAAAAAACTTTCGATTAAAAAAGAGACAGTTAAAAAACTGCATAACTTAATTTTCATTTTTATATGTTCAACGAATGTGATCAAAGTTACCTTAAAAAAGATAATAAAGCTAAAATTACCCAAAAAAAAACAATGGAAAAATTGAAATTTTATTTCAATTCTTTTTAGGTAAACCAACTCTAGATAAAATCTCATTGGCTTTAGCTAATTTTTGAGGAAAAAGTACTTTGTTTCTATACTGTTCTAATTTTTCATCAAAAACTATTACAGGAATTTTAGAATTATTAAGTTGTTCTATCTTGTTCATAATCTTCTCCTACAAAAATGTAAGTCCGATTCTTTTATTAAGACCGACTTCAAAAATTTTAATCAAGGTCGAAAATTGTACATTACCTTTTGCATTCTTAATTTTTGAAATATAACTTTTTTTTGTTCCAGTCTTTTCAGCTAATTGCTCTTGAGTTAATTTAGCTTCTTTTCTAGCTTCTTTTAGCATTTCACTAACTATAAACATATGAGAGTTTTTCTCAAAATCCATGCTAGATTCAGAGCCAATTTTTCCGTGTTCAAATTCAATTAAGTCTTCGAAATTTTTCATGTCAGTATACTTTTTCATAATCTTATTTTTTTTGTTCAAAATACTCACTCATTGATTTTAGTCCTTTATCAAGTTCTCCTTTGGGAGTTTTTTGAGTTTTCTTTTGAAATCCATTCAATAATACAACTAATCTATCTTCGTCAAAACAACAGATATTCTGTATATATCTGATTTATGTTCTATTCTAACTTCGTAAAGACCATTTGTACCTGTTAAATGTTTTAAAAACTTTTCAGGAACTCTATCTACTTGTCTAATTAAGTTAAAAACATATTGAATTTTTTATTTAACTTTTTCGTCTTGCAGCACATAAAATTGAATGAAATGATTTTCATAAAATATTATTGTTCTAGTCATATTACAAAGTCATCTTAAAAGTTAACATTTTCCAAATTTAGGACTGCTTTTTTTTAATTTTTTTTGTGATCTAGTAATCGAAGTGAGATTGTTAAATTTTCGATTTCCCCCAGGCACGAAGTTATAATTCAAGCAATTACCTACAACGTTTTGCAACTACGAGCAGCGACGCTCTGGAAATAGTACGTCTCAAGTCGTTGATTGTAGATGTTGTTAGCAGATGCTACGTTTCGGGCATAACCTGCCAAATTCGTCCGTGAGTGTTCGTCTCTCGAGTTCATCACTTTGTTTTTTTTTATTTTTGTTCAAGTTCTAACCATTTTTCATAAGTCAAAATTCCATTTTCAGGTTTTGATTCACCTTTTAATATGGAAATAAACTCCAATGAATGTCCATCAGGGTCGTTAAAATATATTGAAATAGCAGGCATCCAAGCAAATACCATCGGTTCTTCGATGCCATTATTCAAAAAGTTTCGAGGTTTAATATTATGTGAATTTAAGAAGGAAACAGATTCTTTTAAGATGAATTCTGTTTCACATTCAAAAGCAAAATGTCTAATATCAATGTTTTCTTTAGGTTTTTCCCAAAGTCCAAGCATTGCTTGTTTACTTTTACCTATCCAAAAAAATCCTGCTTTTCTTTCTTCTTCGTAATAGCATTGCTCAAGTTTTAATACATTCTTGTAAAATTCAATAGATTTTTCAATGTCAGAAACATATAAATGAGTTTCGTATAATCCCTTAATCATTAATGTCAAGTTTATTTTGTTCTAAAGCCTATTATTTAATTCTGTTCGTTGTCCTCCGTGAATTGAAATCGAAGCAAAATTTTAAAACTTTATCGATTTCCCCCAGACCCGAAGCGTGAACTCACGTAGTTTCTGCTAACGTTTTGCAGCTACAAGAAGTTGGCGATTTCGAAGCACAAAACTGTCTGCCAGCACTGAACTTGATACGAAGCACAAAGCTTCATTTAAGCACTGAACCCGCTTTTTTGCCAAACGCCTGTTATGGGCTGGGCTTTCTTTTCCTATGTCAGCAATTATACTTGTCATTCAGTCCTATGCCATTAAAAATTTGTTCTTTGTATTTCT
>CAMDAO010000172.1 GCA_945888595.1 Chryseobacterium gleum
GTGTCAAATAAATCTTGATAATTATGAAATAAAATTAGTCAAAAGATAATTGGAATAAAATGGAAATGATACAATAAAAAAACACACAGAATTACTTTTTTATCCATATAGGATTTCAATAGTAATTTAATACCAGCACCTCAAAATAAAATAATCCCAAATCCTGCTTGACTACTACGCAATAATATTAACTTCTCGTTCAAGTTCAACTCCAAATTTTTCTTTGACATCGGCGATAATAGAGGTCGAAAGGTCATAGATTTCCTGGCCTGTAGCGCCCTGATAATTAACGAGGACAAGTGCTTGTAATGTGTGGACACCATAGTGGCCAAGGGTTTTTCCTTTCCAGCCGGTTTGTTCAATGAGCCAACCAGCTGCTAATTTAACAGATCCTTCTGTTGCTGGATAATTTGGCGCTGTTGGATATTGTGTCAAGATCTTTTCTAGCAAAGAAATGTCTACCACTGGGTTTTTAAAAAAGCTTCCTGCATTGCCAATTTCCTTTGGATCTGGTAATTTACTTTTTCGAATCGCAATTACTGCATTACTGACATCTTTCATCGTTGGGTTTACAATTCCTTCTTTTTCCAACTCAGCAGCAATGACACCATAGGAGGTGTTTACAGCGCTATTTTTTGCTAGTCTAAAACAAACAGAAGTGATAATGTATTGACCTTTTAATTTTCGCTTAAAAACACTTTCTCGATAACCAAATTCACATTCCTCCTTTGAAAATGTTTGCACTTCGCCCGATTCAATGTGATATGCTTCTAATTTTTCAAAAACGTCTTTAATTTCAATTCCATACGCACCGATATTCTGCATAGGACTCGCTCCAACACTACCTGGAATTAAGGATAGATTCTCAATGCCGCAAAAGCCATGCTCGATACATTTCAAAACAAATTCATGCCATATTTCTCCCGCCCCTGATCGAACAATGACCCAATCATTTGTTTCTTCCACAACATCAAATCCCTTGATTTCGTTCAAAAGCACACAGCCGTCAAAACGTTCTCTCACAAAAAGCACATTGCTCCCCCCTCCTAAAACCAATAATTCTTGGTTAGACATCTGTTCTAATGCTTCTTGCAATTCCCCTACGGATGAAAAGCGTCCCAAATAAGAAGCATTCACATCGATTCCAAATGTATTATAGGGTTTTAGACTTGTGTTTTCTAAAATCATCTGACAAAGATAAAATTTTGATCTGTTTTTTTACGTTCTTTTCACTAAACTCTTTCGCCTACTGTGTCCCCATGAAAAGCAGGACTCCCCTACTCCCCTTTTGGAATGACAAAAACTTTAAACCGTAATTTCTGAATTTTCTTTTTTGTATTGACCGTTAGCAGAATTTCTCTGTCTTGCAGATAATATTTACCATTCGTATCAAATGTTATTTTTACCGTTCCTGTTTTTCCTGGTGAAACTGGCTCTTTCGAAAACTCAACTTTCGTGCACGTACAAGCGACTGAAAATGAACTAATAATTAAAGGAATATTTCCAGTGTTTGTATACACAAAAGTATGCTCTAAAATCTCTCCTTCATTTGTTTTAGGAAACTTAAAAGTAGATTCGTTCAAAGAAAATACCGCCTCCTGGGAAAACCCAAGGGCGGTATTTATACATACTATAAAGGTAAAAAGTATTCTCATTTTTTCACCTTTTTTAAATTCTTATTAGTTAGATGGACCTGCATTATTAACAGGAGTTCCATCTTCTGGCGCTGGTAAAACATTTCCTTTGATGCGAATAATTTGTTCTGGTGCATTCACAGCATTGGAAGAAATTGTCACACTTTTATTAATAGCACCTGCTCTTTTTGTGTCATATTCCACTTTGATTGTTCCTTTTTCTCCTGGAGCGATTGGCTCTTTCGGATATGTTGGAACTGTACAACCACAAGAACCTTTGGCATTAGAAATAATCAACGGCGCATTTCCAGTGTTTTTAAACTCAAAAGTACAAAAACGATCTGCCCCATTTTTAATAGTACCATAATCGTGTACTTCTTTTGTGAAAGAAATCTTCGCGCCATCATCTGAAATAGCAACTTGACCAAAAATAGTACTTGAAGCACCAAATACTACCAATAAACTTAAAAAAAGTGTTTTCATCTTACGTGTTTTTTTTTATCGTATTAAACTCAGTATCAAAAGTAATAAAAATTATTTGTTTAGACTCAATTTTAACAGATCCTTAACAGGAATTATTTACCTGATGACTCTTTCATCACAAAATGTAAATATTCTTCCAAATTGAGATCCAAATGTTTTAATTTCATTTCAATTTCTGCTTTCATCTCTTTATCCATCTTTGGATTTTCTGTCAAAAGCAAGGTGTTGTAATATTTTATTTTATTTGTGTCTCTTGGTTGAATAAAAATATCATAATTAGATGCCTGACTCGATAAAATCATTGCTCTATTCACATATTTCGGATATTTTTCCAATAAGATATCTGCATATTCACTAGAACGATTGTATAATCCCATGGCAGAATAAACCATGTGCACTTTATCTAAACAAACCGGCGCATAGGCATCTTTAGGGTATCTCGTGTAAAAATCCAACAACATATCAATCAATTCATTACGCTCAATTGTCGAAATTTCTTTCTTTGCATCTTGCAATGTAGCGAACGAATTTTCTTTTGCGGTGATTTTTTCTTTCAACGTGGCAATAGCTGTCTTTTTCTCTGAATTAGTTGAATTTCCACAAGCAAACAATAGCGGAAAAACGAATAATAATAGCAGTATGTTTTTTTTCATCTCCTGTATAGTTTTTAATTTATCTTCTCCCTTTTTTTATCGCTGGAAATTTCATTCGATAATCCACTTTCACTTCCCCTTTTGAAATCTTCTGCAGTTTATTCGAAATTAATTTCTTTTTAATAGAAGAAAGAAGATCTGTAAATAAAATTCCCTCAATATGATCATACTCATGCTGAATAATCCTTGCAGCATATCCATCATAGTATTCATCTTTGAACTCCCAATTCTCATCGTAATAGGTAATTCTTATTTTTTCTTTGCGATACACATCCTCTCTCACTTTAGGAATCGAAAGACAACCTTCTCTAAAGCACCATTCTTCCCCAGATTCTTCCACAATCGTTGGGTTAATAAAAACTTGTCTAAAATTTTCAATACCCGCAGCACGAGGATCTGGTTCAATCGGATTTCCATCCTCGTCCTCATCTTCTTCTGCAAAAGGAGCTCCATCTGTTATAAAAAGTCGTATGTCACGCCCAATTTGAGGGGCTGCTAACCCAACTCCAGATGCTTCGTACATGGTTTCAAACATATTGGCAATCAACGCCTTTAATTCTGGATATTCATTGGTAATTGCACCAGCATGTTTTTTCAAAACTGGATCTCCGTATGCTACTATTGGTAAAATCATTATTTACTATTTATGGTGCAAAATTAAGTATTTCCTCTGAAAGAGATGATAGTTTGTAAGGGATTTTTATAGGATCAGAGCATATTTCTGTGGAGCTAAAACAATATATTTCAAATCTACTACTCTCATCTAACCCTCAAATCTAGTTCTGTTGTTATTATCTCACTTTTCCTTGATGAAAAGTAAGCAAAAATCAAGGATCTTTCCAAGGAATTTTTTACTGCATTCCATTTCGTAAAACCGTACGTAAATACTTTCCTTCACGCTCCTTTTCGCAGAAAAAGCGAAACGCGATTACGGAAAATTTACAGCTAATTCT
>CAMDAO010000173.1 GCA_945888595.1 Chryseobacterium gleum
CCAATCTTGCCTTCTATGTGCATGGCGGCGTAGCAATGGAACCTTATAAAAAAGGGTTTGAAAAATTGATGGGTAAGCCAATCACCTATATTGAAACCTACTTGGCGAGTGAAGGTTTTCTTGCCTATCAAAACAGGCAAGGGGCAGTAGGAATGCATCTTGCATTGAACAATAATATTTTCTTCGAATTCGTTCCCTTTGACGAAATCAATTTTGATCTTGAAGGAAATATGGTAGACAATCCCGAATCATTGATGCTCCATGAGATTGAGGAAAATAAGGATTATTCGATTTTAATCAGTACCAATGCAGGAGCCTGGCGCTATGCCATCGGCGATACCGTTCGACTGGTGAACAAAGAAGAAAACGAAATTATTATTACCGGTCGCACCAAACATTTTTTGAGTTTGGTAGGCGAGCATTTGAGTGTTGACAATATGAATAAGGCGATTGAAATGGTAAGTGAAGAGCTCAATATTTCCATTCCTGAATTTACCGTAGCCGGCGTACCACATGGGCAATTTTTTGCTCACCACTGGTATGTAGCTACCAATGATGCGGTGAACAATGAAACCCTACGTATTCGAATAGACGAAAAACTAAAGGAACTCAATGATGATTATGAGGTGGAAAGAAAACATGCGCTAAAGGATGTAATCGTGACAGTATTATCGGAAGAAATTTTCATGAACTTCATGCAATCGAAGGGCAAGATTGGCGGGCAGCATAAATTTCCAAGGGTGTTGAAAGGCAAGATGCTGGCGGACTGGAATGCATTTTTATCAACTGGTTCTTTAAAAGGATAATTTTCTCGATATTTTTTAGTGTCCGGACATTGCACTATATCCTAGTTCAAATTAATGAGGGGGTATGTTAGGCGATATGTTGAAAAATAAGGAGCTGATTCGTATTTTTGAATTAAACAATCGAAAGAATAGTCAATGCCTGAAATAAGTAGATTTTTTGGAATTATTATTAGAATGTATTTTGGAGATAATAACCCAACCCATTTTCATGCAATTTATCAAGAAGATTCTGCTGAATATGATATAAATGCTTTAATAATTATTCGAGGAAGTTTGCCTTCTCGAGCCCATGCAATGGTATTAGAGTGGGCTTCCTTACATAGTGAGGAAATACTTTAGGATTGGAAACTTGCAATTGAGAAAAAAGAGATTAAGAAAATTGAGCCCTTAAAATAAAGTAATCATGAACAAAATAATTGAAATAAAATTGCTGGGTGATTATTTGTTATTACTAAAATTTAATGATGGGGAGTCCAAAATAATTGACTTTAAACCCCTAATTGGTGAAGGAATTAGCTCCCAACTATTGGATAAAGAGTACTTCAAACAAGTTGCCCTTGACAATGGTGGTGGAATTGAATGGCCCAATGGTATGGATTTTTGTCCAAATTTTCTGAAAGAATATGTTTCTGCTGATGGAATTATAAATGAACCTCACATCGCCTAACATTCGTTTTAAGTTATAAGGCGCTAACCCAAATCCAATCATCGGCAAATCGCTGCTCAACTTCGGTTGTGGTCGGACCATCCTTGAATCTCCCTACAATTTAAAGCGGCGAATGGAAGGTTTTTAAGATCCCGGTGACTCACCGGAGGGAGTGACTCACCGGAGGGAGTGACTCACCGGAGGACCCTGCATTTTGACCAGTACGAACCAAAGCCTAGATTAGCAATTGGCTGATGTTTGTTTGACAAGCCGCAGTTGAAGAAAGCCCGATGTGGGGGCAGGCCGGTTTATTTTAGAATATCATCCATTTTGGAAGAATCTTGACGACCATCCCAAATTGACAAAATATTGATTGAAGTTTCTCTAACCTCATAAATCAATAAATATTCTTTAACAATTTTAATTCTTACTGAAGCGTCATCGGTAGGTCTTCCAATGTAAGGATGTTCACTGATTAGTAGAATAGCCTCTTTGAAAAGTTGATTTAGCTGTTTACTATAACGGTTAGATTTATTGCGCTGCGACCAGTATTTAAAAATTTCCTTTTTGCTATTTTGTGCGTTTAAAGACCAGATTATTTGCTTAGCCATTCGTCGATTGCTTTATTTGATTCTTCATCAGATAAATACGCTCCATTAATAATTTGTTTCTTCCCTTCCTCAATGGCTTCCCTCTGTTTATCATTTATTATATAAAAATCAGGGAATTCAATCTCTACTTCAAGGAGTCTAGATGCTTCCTCCAGTAATTTATCGTCATCGGTTAATTGAATCTTTTCGATTAAGCGCTTTCGCAATTCTATTGTTGACATATCGATAAGTTTATTCAAATTTAAGAAAATTATTGGATTTATCCATCTTTAAGAACATGGTGATAGGTCTTACCGGCAAATGAAAATACTCTTAGTACTAGTACTTTACAGGTCTAATACAATTCGTAAGTTCGCCTTAAGGTTTTGGATTTGTTCTTTATTGAGTTTACCAAGTTTTTTAATGAGTCTTTTGTTGTCAATTGCCCTCACTTGGTCTATCAGAATGTCACTTAATTTTTCGAGCTGTCCCCTTTTTAAATGAACCCTTAAAATCTCAATCTCCTCCTTAACATTCGTTGATATTGGGCAAATCAAAGTCGATAAATGCACCTCATTTAAAAGGTCTGTTTGAACTATAACTACAGGTCGTTTTTTACCTGGTTCTGTCCCTACACTTGGGTTGAGGTCTGCTAACCAAATGTCGAATTGTTTAATATTCATCCATTAATTTTTCAAATTCTCGTAAAACGTCCATTGAGTCTTTGCTAGTCAATTTTGATTCTTTTGCAAGTTGCTTTTTTATTAGTCGTCTTTTATTCAATGTATTATAAATACTAACGGCCTCATTGATATAGCGGTTTCTAGCTAAATTAAGTTGGGAGGTGATTTCTTCTGCATCGTCAAAAATTTTGTCGTCAAGCTTTAATGATAAAGTTTTCATTGGTAGGTTTTTAATTCATTTTTTTTGTCAAACGGCTGGTTTCACAAAGGTATACATTAAAAGTATATACCGCAAGTGTTCTTTGCTTGTACTTTTTATTGGCATTGTCACTAACAAAATGACATTCAATACACATAAACAATGCTGGCTCAAAACAAGCCCTATTCTAATATAATTACAGAATTTAGAATTTGCTGAATTCCCTGAATATTTTTTATACTTTACCAAAAAGTAAACTATATGAAATGGGCTGCAAAAATTATCACCTACAAAAAAGAGCAACGGATTTCCGTAGTGTTCGACAATACTGCGGATACCATTGCGCGTATTAAAAAGCTGGAAGGTGCCCGTTGGAGTGCAACATTGGGTTGCTGGCACTTACCTGATACCGAAGAAAATCGCCAACGATTTAAGTTGCCCAATGCTTCAGAATTATTACCCAATATTGAAATCATAAAAGCCATTGAAAATTTTCAGCGATGGTTACGATCTAAGCGCTACAGTGAAAACACCATTAAAACATATAGCGATGCTTTGAAATCATTTTTAGTTTTTTATAGAACAAAAAACATTCATGAGATCAGCAATGAAGATGTTATAATTTACAACAATGACTATATTTTAAAAAATAAATTATCCGCGTCGTATCAAAATCAAATTGTAAATGCCATTAAGTTGTATTTTAGAACCATCCAGGATAAAAAAATAGAGCTTGAAAAAATTCACCGACCCAAACATGCTATGGAACTGCCCAATGTGTTGAGTAAAGAAG
>CAMDAO010000174.1 GCA_945888595.1 Chryseobacterium gleum
ATGAATGGCTATTAATTAACATTTCTGAATTTCAAATCAATCACAAAATACACATTCATTAATAATAAATATGCTTCAAATACAATTAGGTATAAATTTATTTCCGATGTATCCTAAACTAAGAAAAATATCAATGTAACAACTCCAGCACCTCAAAATAAAATAATCCCTGAAAAACACGAAGTGATGACGGACTTTAATTAATTCGTATCTTTGCCACATGTTAAATGTAAGTCAAAATAACGATACAATCTGCGCTTTATCCACGGCAAATGGAATTGGTGCTATTGGTTTAATTAGAATTTCTGGAAAGGATGCTTTATCGATCGTTTCTAGTATTTCTTCTAAGGATTTAACAGAAAAAAACTCACACACAGCCCATTTCTCTCTCGTGAAAAATAGCGCAGGGGAAATCATCGATGAGGTAGTAATTACTATTTTTTCGAAAGGAAAAAGTTTTACCGGAGAAGAAATCGCTGAAATTGGGTGCCATGGTTCGCCTTTTATACAGCAACAAATCATACATCTTTTAGTAGCAAATGGCTGTCGAATGGCAGAACCAGGAGAATTTACGATGCGTGCGTTTATGAATGGTAAAATGGACCTTTCACAAGCAGAAGCAGTGGCAGATTTAATTGCCTCTCAATCGCGAAATGCACACAACATCGCCATAAAGCAAATGCGCGGTGGATTTTCTAATGAATTGAAAGATATCCGCGAAAAACTAATCAATTTTGCGAGTTTAATCGAATTAGAGTTGGATTTTGGAGAAGAAGATGTACAATTTGCCGACCGAACACAATTAAATAAAATGGTCAATGATGTGTTAGCATACATCCAACGGTTAGCGCGATCATTTGACTTAGGGAACGCGATTAAAAATGGTGTGCCAGTGGCCATCGTAGGCGCCCCAAACACAGGAAAAAGCACACTTTTAAACACGCTTTTAGGAGAAGACCGAGCGATCGTTAGCAATATAGAAGGAACCACACGCGACGTTATCGAAGAAACGTTAAATATTAATGGAATTATTTTTCGATTAATTGATACCGCAGGAATCCGTGAAGGAGCTGAAACCATCGAAGCGATGGGAATCGAGCGTTCATTAGAAAAAATTAAATCGGCTCAAATTGTTCTTGTAATCAGCGATTACAGTGAAGAAGGTTCAAAAGTTGAAGGTCATTCTTCAATGGATACAAAAACTGCTGCCGAATGGGTGGAACAATTACAAACAGAATACCCAGAAAAGAAATTTTTATTGATAGGCAATAAATCCGATTTAAGAAAAGCGTCCTCACCCTCAATCTTAATTTCATCCTCCACCTTTCATGCAATTAGTGCGAAAGCGGGAAAAGGAATTGATGAGCTTCGATCTTGGATGGAAGAGCAGGTGCTAGGAAATTTTGATTTAGCAAACGATACGATTGTTTCAAATGCGCGCCACCATGATGCATTAACGAAAACGGAAGCCTCTTTGCAAAGCGCTAAAAACGGGTTAGAAAACGATGTTAGTTCAGATTTTGTAGCGATGGATATTCGACAAGCCATGTATCAGTTAGGAACCATCACAGGCGATATTTCAAGCGATGAGATTTTAGGGAATATATTTAGTCGTTTTTGTATCGGGAAGTAGGGACAATAAGATTTATTTATATAAGGCGTTGTTATAAATAATTATTTCAGAGCACGACAAAAAGAAACTAAAGTATTGATTTCATCTTTGCAAGCAGCAGTTCCAAATTTTTAAGTGAAATAATCGTTTATCACTAAGTGTTTTTCTCGGAAAAGAATAATTATTAAGTATTTTTCTTGTGTATTAAGTATTTTTCTGGTATCTTGCATTAAATAAAATTCACAGAAAGTAATGAGTATTAAGTGTTTTTCTCTTCAATTAAGCGTTTTTCACGGAAGAAAGGTTCCTAACGAAGGGGCATTAGTTGGATATGGAGCGATTATAGAAACCTATAAATTACCTGTACCTCTTCCACAACAACTTGCGTTTGTAAGCTCAAAGAACAAACAATCTGAAACAGAGGCATGGAAAGTGCTTCCGGCAAAATACTTACCCGAAGAAACATTGTACAAACAACTCATTTTTGCCTTTAAATATGAAGGAGTAAACCTGCTCATATTTAAAAAGCTATTTGATGTAATGGATACGCATGAATTGGAAAGTATGCTTCAGCAAGAGATATTAGGGCAATACAGCAGAAGGATTTGGTTTTTGTATGAATGGCTGACAGGAAAGAAATTAAATCTGCGGGACTTAAAAACAGGAAATTTAGTTCTGTTATTGGATGAAAAAATACAATACGCTATAAAAGGAGAAAGTTCGCCAAGACATAAAGTGATTAATAATCTTCCCGGTACGCCAGATTATTGCCCCTTAATTCGGAAAACAGAGAAGTTAGAAAATTATATTCAATCGGATATTCGAAAACAAAAAAGCACTTATTTAAACAGAATCCATAAGGATGTCTTACAACGTACCTCTGCTTATTTATTACTCAAAGATTCGAAAGCGTCGTTTACTATTGAAGGTGAAAAGCCGCGAACTAATCGCGCTGCTCGATGGGGCAAGGCAATCGGTCAAGCGGGGATTAATCCATTAACGATTGATGAACTAAATCGTTTGCAACAATTGGTGATAGAAAATGAGCGATTCACAAAAATGGGTATTAGAAAACAGGAAGGATTTGTAGGCGATCGAGATCGTCAAACTGCTGAACCACTACCGGATCATATTTCGGCTAAACAAGAAGATTTAAATCAACTGATGAATGGGCTATTAAAAACGAAAAACATTCTTGTTAATTCTGATATAGATGCTGTTTTAGCTGCTGCCAATATTGCCTTTGGCTTTGTGTTTATTCATCCTTTTGTCGATGGAAATGGTCGTATGCACCGATATATTATTCATCATATATTGGCTAAAATGAGCTACTCAGAACAAGGTATGATATTCCCAGTTTCAGCTTCTATTTTATCGCATATGGAACATTACAAGAAAACACTTGAATCGTACTCTCATCCAGTTTTAGATCAAATAGAATGGACTTCAACAAGCGATAATAATGTGCAAATCCTCAATGATACAATTGACTATTATCGCTATTTCGACGCAACAATTCAAGCTGAATTTCTTTATGATTGTGTGCATGATACACTTGTAAATATTATTCCGCAAGAAGTCGATTATTTACGTAAATATGATGAATTTAGACGCTATATTGATGATACCTATGAAATGCCAGATGATTTGGTGGCGCTTTTAATTAGCTTTTTAGAACAAGGAACAGGGCAATTATCAAAACGAGCATTGAAAAAAGAATTTGTAGCTTTAAAAGAATCTGAAGTCAAAGACATCGAAAACATCTATCACGAAATTTTTATAGAAGAATAATATGAGTCACCAATCCGAAGCCCAACTAGAAAAAAACTTAGTCAATCAATTAATTAAACGTTTATTTTACAGAAGGAATTTCAAAAAATGTATGCAGGAAAATCAACCAAAAAGTATTGTTGCATTAAAAAAACAAATAATTGAAATTGCGCAGCAACATTTTGTATAATCAAATTTGTTGAAGAATGTAAAAAAGTGGGAGCCCCATTTCCGCTGCTGAGACCCTTCAATGTCAGCTAATAATACTTCCTATTTCTTT
>CAMDAO010000175.1 GCA_945888595.1 Chryseobacterium gleum
TTTGTAAACGACACATCTTCTGTATAATAAGGATAAGGTTTAACCGGTTCTTGCGAATGGATTGGCTTCAACACGAGTTCAGATCTTCCAAACTCTAAAGGAATAGATTGCCCACCTTGCGTAAAAGTTCCTGTGATTTTATTATCAGCAGAATATTTTCCACTAAAACCAACTTTTCCTTTATTTATTTCAATTTTCAACTCGGAATTTTCAAAGGTTGTGAGGTCAGCAGGTATTCCCTTCGCTCCTTGATCTGGACTATCCAATGTTGAATTGAACCCATTCCCCGTTTTATTTATTTGAATATTAATCCTCAATGAAACACCATTGAATGTCAACACCCCAAACCACTGACCAGAAATATCTTGAGAAACAACCGTATTTGTATAATTTAGAAAGATAAAAGTAAAAAACACTAGTAAGGACTTTTTCATTATTCACAGAGATATTTTAAGTATATATTGCACTATTTTAGAACTCATTTTTGCTATAAATTCGCTTCAGTGAATAAAACTAAATAATAAATAGCTAATATCTACCTTTTCATCTCTGTAAATTACTGATTTTTCATTTTATCACAAATCTCACGGCAGATTCTTTTAGTAAGTAATCCGTTTTTAAACTTGGCTCGACCCAAGGTAAACAAACAATTTTCTTTTGCAAACCATCAACAGCTTCATATGAATTCGATTTTAGAAAATATGCTTGTTCATTAATTTCAATGTTAAATCCTGTTTTTAAATGATTTACTGCAATTGACATTCCTTTTCTCTTGATATTCCAGTCATTTTGATGGATTGAAAAATACCTCACGTCTCCTGGATATACCTTCGCGTAAGAATTAATAATAAATTTTAATTTTTCGATGTCAGCTTTTTCTCCATCATAAAAACAAAAAATCGCACTGCAGTCCTTCACGATGAATGTCGCCTTAGAATGATTAAAGAAACAAATTTCTCTGTAATTTAACTTTTCATACCGTTGATAAATCACATAAAACACTATAAAAAAAGCCGAAATAAAGAAGCCTAATAAAATTTTTTCATTACTATTCTTCATCAAATAAATACCTATTATCACACTAAAAGAAAATAAAACGATCCCCCAATGAAGTTGAAATCCGATAGCTACAGATCCTGGTAAATCATCAATAAATGATACAAATTCCAACGTTAAAAATAAAATGATTGAAAGAAGAAATATGGCCCATTTTCCAAAATATTTCAACCATGAAAAAGAAAAAACAAACATGCCAAAACCTAATATTAAACCTGTTGAGAACATTAAACCAATATTCGTAAGAATAAAATAATTGGGGAATTGATGAAAATAAAAAAGCGTTAATGGCACTGTAACAAATTGCGCGGCTATTCCAACTGCCGTTCCTTCCCATATTTTTCTGAGCCATTTATTTCTAATAAAAATCCATTTTGAAATAGGTTGGTAAAACCAAAATATACCCAACATTGCTAGGCAAGAAAGCTGAAAACCAATATCAAACAAAAATAAAGGATTGATTAATAATAAAACAAAGCAGGTGAAAAATAAACTATTAAGCGCATTGTAATTCTTCCCATTTAATTGTGAAATTGCTAAAACAGAAAACATAAAGGTAGATCTCAAAACAGAAGCTGATAATCCTGAAATAAACGTATACATCCAAATTAAAAACAAGGCAATAATTAATGCTTGATTACGAGAAATCAGCCGTGAAAAGTACTTTAGAATGTATAAAATAATCTGCAAAATAATCCCAATATGCAATCCAGATACTGCTAACACATGCATCGCCCCAGAATTTCCGAAATCTGTTGTTGTTTCTGGATCCAAAAAACTTCTATCCCCTAAAATCAAGGCTTGTGCCAATGCTAATTCTTGTCCTTTAAAATGCCTTTCCAAAATATCCCCTAAGTAATCGCGCGATTTCAAAGACCACTTAGTGATCCAAGTGATAGAATTTCCCTTCTTGATATACGACCTTTTTGCTACAAATCCAATTTTATTAATCCCTTTACTTTTATAATAAAATTCGCTGTCAAATTCCCCCGGATTTCCTTTATTTAAAATAGGAAGCAAGTCGCAATTTAGCGCCAACTCATCACCCACTTGCAATGTATCGTCCATTGCTTCTATAAAAAGCACCACCTTTTCATGACAAGAGATCACTTTATCTGTCGACTTGATATGGTGAATTTCTCCAAAAACTTTTTTCCACTGCCTATGTGGATTATTAACCTCTAAAATATTCAGAAGATATGAATCCCCTGCCTGATATCTTTTTTCAAAACTACAATTGACATCTGATTTGGTTGTTTCATTCATTGACAAAACGCCTAATGAAAAACAGAAAAATGCAGTAGCAAAAAAAGAAATACCCTTAATTGCTGAGAAGAAATAAAAAGAAAAAATTAAAAAAATAATAGATACAACGACTTGAAATAAAGATTCATCAAATGAAATGGCGTTAAAACCTGCATAGATTCCAATCGAAAAAAAAAGTGAAATGGTGACAAAAGGCGAAGAATAAAAATTTACTTTAATAGCTCTAATTTTAATATAATAATGAATTAAAAAATTAGGTTAAATTAATAAAAATTTATTAACTAAAAATATAAAATCAAATTTATTTAGTAAAAAAACCTAAAAAGAGCAAAATAAAAGACAAACTCAACTCTTCAATTCAATGAATTAGCTTATCTTTGCGCAACATTTTTTAGTAAAAAGTAATGATAAATATCACTCTTCCTGACGGAACAGTTAAACAATTTAAAAAAGGGGCAAGTTCGATGGATGTTGCTCTCAGCATTTCTGAAGGTTTAGCAAGAAACGTATTAGCGGCAAAAGTTAATGGCGAAGTAATAGATGCAAATCGTCCTATCAATGAAAATGCAACTGTACAATTATTGACTTGGAACGACAAAGAAGGGAAATCAACCGTTTGGCATTCATCTGCTCACATTATGGCGGAAGCACTCGAATTTCATTTTCCTGGAGTGAAATTAGCTATAGGACCGCCGGTAACCAATGGATTCTACTATGACATTGATTTCATGGATCAAACCATTACTGAAAAAGATTTAGATAAAATTGAAATTAAAATGAAGGAATTAGCAAAAGCTAAAAATCCTTTTATACGTAAAGAAATATCAAAAGCTGATGCTATTTCCTATTTTACAGAAAAAAATGATCCTTATAAATTAGAATTATTAGAAAACTTAGAAGACGGAAGCATCACCTTTTATACGCAAGGAGAATTCACTGATTTATGTCGCGGGCCTCATATGCCAGATACAGGTTTTATTAAAGCGGTGAAATTGACTTCCATTGCTGGAGCATACTGGAGAGGTGATGAAAAAAATAAACAACTCACAAGAATTTATGGTATTACATTTCCTAAAGCATCAGAATTAACTGAATATTTAGAAAAAGTAGAAGAAGCAAAACGAAGAGATCACCGTAAATTAGGAAAGGAATTAGAATTATTTACTTTCTCTCAAAGAGTTGGGCAAGGTTTACCATTGTGGCTTCCTAAAGGAGCAGCATTAAGAGAGAGATTAGAAAATTTCCTCAAAAAAGCACAACGAAAAGCAGGTTACGAACAAGTAATTACCCCACATAT
>CAMDAO010000176.1 GCA_945888595.1 Chryseobacterium gleum
ATGACAAAATTATTAATGTAATTTTTTTCATGTTATAGTTTTAATACCCAAATTTTCTTACTACACCTTCCCTAGTTAGGTATAGTTTCAAACTTTGAACGTTTACTGTTATTCGTTTATTATATCTAATTGTTCTAGGAGTTTTTTTAACAACTATATTATCAATATCAGAATTTGATGTTACAAAAGAAGCGTATTGACCTTTTGTAATAAATGAATCAAAAAAAGAGCTATACTCACTTTTTGCACCTTCTAGCATTGGTAAGTTATTAATAGTATTGGGGGTTCCAATAAAAAAGATATTTTCAAATACTTTTGTCATACACAATAAATTAGCTTCCTTATCTGTACTAGCTAATACACTTACATTTACAGACATTTCATAACCACTTTCTTGTCTAGCACTTACACTCTCGGAGGGAATGTAAGCTACTTTACACGAAACTGAAGAAATAATTAAAACCGCTAATAATATATACTTCATTAGAATTTAATTTTAGTCTTTTTCTGAAACTTGTAACTGTATAGAAGCGTCGAATGCTGAAGCTATGTCACTATTCCCTTTTCTTACTTCACAAGTTATAAATCCACCCTCTTCAATTTTTAAAATTCTCAACTCACCTATTGTTTCTTTTCTTACTAATTTTTTAGTACCTACCATTTTTTCTGAAACTTTCTTAACAAAAAGTGTTTGCTTTACTTTCATTCCATCAGTAAAATCTCCACTTAATAAAACTTCTTCTGCTTTTTCGCCGCTTCTTTTTGTAATTTCTGCAATAACTAATACATTAGGGAAAGCCTCAATCGCAAAATCGTTAGTAGCTGTTGAAATTTGTTTTAACGCTAAATTATAAGCTTCAGTTTCATTTGCTGCACCTGCCTCAGAACCCAAGTCAATAAGTTGAGCGAAAAATCCACCTGTCTTTTTTCCTGAACCTGAATTATTTGTAACGTTAACTACCTTACTTAAAACGATTTGAGTTGTTGTGACATCAATTATTTTTAAATTCAATTCAATTGTGCAATAGTAAACAGTATATTTTCCTACTACAACCATTTTCTGAGATGCTTTATCAAATTCTTTCTTTTCTCTTTCTTCTTGAGCATAATCAATTCTAGAGATAACTCCAGTTAAAATGTATTGAGCTCCAGAATTTGCAACCTTATCAGAAACATTTCCTTTACCATCCATGAACTGCTCTGTTTTTTGTAAATTAGTTTCTTTATTCAACATTTCTGTTTGATTTCTCTCAACTACTGTAAACTTTTTGTTGCTTACAAATGCATCAATTACACGTTGTTGAATTGATAAAATAGTAGAATTAGGGATGTTTGTAGAAGAAGAAAAACCAGGGATTGCAATTCTTTTTGCATTGTCCTGAGCGTTTAAATTCAAAGTTGCTGCTAACACGAATACTAATATTAAAATTAGATTTAATTGTTTTTTCATAACATTATTTTTTTTGAGATTTTAGTTTTTGATTTGTACTATTGTTTATAAGTTCTTATAGTTTTTAATGTTTTAACTAATTGCGGTAAATCATCTGTATTTCTTTCTGTCCAGAAATACAAAAAAGAACCTTCATTTTTTTGTGTATCAGGATCAATTTCAGGGATACTAATTATCACCCTTTTTTGTTTTTCGATTATTTCGTATTTAAATACCATCTCTTTAGTCTTAAAAACAAATTCAGTTGATTTTTTAGATAATTTGATATCAATATTGGGAATAACATTTTTTTCTAGAAATACTATAAAAGCATCCACTTCTTCAAGACTTAAATATGCTGTAGACTTCAACTCGCCTGGCTTTAAATCTGCGTTTAGTTTTCTTCTCAATGAAGTAGTTTTGTCCTCTTTTATAAACATGTCTAACTGCAAAGCATTAATTTTCTCATTTGTTTTTAAATTTTTCAATTCCACCGGAAAATATCGAACATATTCGCCAATTCCAGAGGTAAACTCAGCTTGAAAGGTCCAATCTCTGAAAAATGAAAACTTTTCTTCTTGACCAACAAACTTTCTTGCTTCTGAATAACCATCAACATATATGACCTGAGAAAATGCTCTATTATAAAAACTTATTAAAAAGATACAAGACAGTGTAAAAATTATTTTTTTCATAGACAATATTTGCATAAATATAGCGTTAAATTTTTATATATAAATTAAAATTTATTTGTTTAATTAGAAATTCCATAAGATTGATCCCCAAAAAGTATTCAAATTCAGAAAGTCGGCTTTAATTGTCGACTTTTTCCGTTAAATCCCTCCACATTTGGTTAGAATCTAGTAAAATATTGGCTATATGAAAATCAAGGACTTATGTTAAATCCTGGGTACTTTGTTGCGTGAGGAAAACACAGTAAATTATAAATAAACCACTTGCGTCTATTCTTAGGTGGTTTATTATTTGATTTGAACTTGTTTCCTTTGAACCGTATGTGCGGAAAAGATACCCAATGCGCCACCAATAATATTAGTGGGTGGATTAGAAGGGGTTGTGCCACCGCCTGGTCCAGCACCCGATTGTTGATTCAGGGTGTAGTAATATAAATAGGTTGGCCTTGTGATACATTGCATTTCTACAGCAATTATATCTTTCAATTTTACTTCTAAAGAATCTGACCCTCCTCTTAGTGGTCTTTGATTTTCTTTCCCGTTATTCAAATTGTCATTGAACACGTGAAAGGTTTGATCAAGTGTATCGTTTATTTTTTGAATAAAACGGTAGCTATTACCCAAGGTAATTGGGTCGGTGTAAACCGGGATGACGTTATATCGAACTTCACCATTGACTGCTAAGGGATTAATCCTTAAACTATCCAAGAAAACTTTTTGTGGCATAGTAGATTCAGCTGAATATTTTTTATCTGCAACTTGTACTTCTAAATAATAGGTGTTCCCATAAATACCTTTTATTTTATTGGTTTTGTATTCACCCTCTTTTTCATGTTTGAGCGTATCAATTTGTCCAAGATTGTCTTTAATAATGACAAGTGCATTAGTCACAGCTAAAAAATTGGAAGAGGCCGAAATACTATTAGACTTACTAAGCTTGATACAATAAGGGCCAGCCTCGTCTGTGATACTTCCATCAATAACAAGTATAGATTGGTTAGGATCTAAGGGTAGTTGAATTTCTTTTTCACAACTCAATAAGAAAATTCCCATTAAAATTGTACTAAAATATTTTTTAAGCATCATTAAAATTTGAATTGATAAGTGACACTAGGTACCCATCTAAATAAAGAGGTTTGAATAATTTGTGTTCTACTAAGGTCCTTTGGGTCATCTTGAAAATTAATTTGATAAGCGTTTTCTCTGCCATACACATTGTATAAACTAAAGTTCCAAGATTCTTGAATGCGTTTTTTTCTTTTCTTATCATAAGTCACACTCAGGTCCATTCTATGATTGGAGGGCATTCTGTTTCCATTTCTAGAAGCATATTGATATAGCGTCTGTCCTTGAATGGAATATTTTCCTGTTGGAAATGTAACCGCATCCCCAGTATTATAAACAAAAATAGAAGAGATGGACCA
>CAMDAO010000177.1 GCA_945888595.1 Chryseobacterium gleum
TTGCCTTGTAACAAGACCATATAAATCAGTTCCATAATAGGATTCAGCATTTTCTGATAAGGGATTTTTCCCACTTTCTTGCCAATCTAGCCCAGATGACATCATTAATAAATGGCGAATGGTGATATTTTTCTTCTTTCCAGCATTAAATTCAGGGATGTATTTTCCTACCTTTTCATCCAAACTTTTTATTTTTCCTTCATCCAAGGCTGCTCCAATTAAGAGCGAAACAACTGTTTTGGCCGCTGAAAAACAATTTGAAACCGTTTCTTTCTTGTGTTGTCCCCAATATTTTTCAAATAGAATTTCATCGCCTTTAAAAACCAATAAAGCTTTCGTGTCTAACTTTAAAAGGAGATCATTGTATTTTTTCGGAATCGATTGTGTGTTGAATTTCGCATTCTTTTTCCACTGGTAGCAACTCTTGGATTTTTTAATTGTGGACGACGGAAACACATGTAAATCATAAATAGTTGGACCTGTTTTTCCCGACAAGTAGGTGTATGAAATCCCCTTATACAAATAAAATCTACCTGATAAAAGAATAAATAGATTAATAGAAATGAACAAAGCGATTAAAATAAGCCCTAAAAAACGCAGGATTTTTTTACTACTTTTCAATATTTTATTTCCCTTAGACATATTTGTACTCAAATTGGAGCGCTAATTTTTCTTTTAAAACTTGGCTAACTTCTTCAAAATTTAATTCTTTTCCAAGTTCTTGTTGCATTGAAGTTACGGCTTTTCCCTCAATTCCGCAAGGAATAATGTGTGAAAAATAAGAAAGATCGGAATTAATATTAAATCCAATACCATGCATAGTAACCCAGCGAGAACTTTTAACACCTAACGCACAAATTTTTCTGGCTTGTGGAGTTTCTCCATCAATCCAAACTCCGGTCAGTCCTTCCACTCTTGAACTAGCAATATTATATTCCAGTAATGTATCAATTACCGCTTGTTCTAAAAAACGTAGATACTTATGTATATCAGAGAAAAAATAATCTAAATCTAAGATTGGATATGCTACCAATTGTCCTGGTCCATGATAGGTAATATCACCACCTCGATTTATTTTATAAAAATTTGCCTTGTTTTCGGACAATTCTTGCTCGTTTAAAAGTAAATTATCTATACTTCCACTTTTTCCCAATGTATAGACATGAGGATGTTGGCAAAAAAGCAAATAATTTTTTGTAATTATTGATTCATCACCATTTCGAATTCGAATTTTTTCATCTATGGTATTTTGAAAAATCTTCTCTTGAAAATCCCAAGCTTCTTTATAATCAATCAGTCCAAGCTGTTTAAAAATTACTTCGGGCATGTAGAAAATTCTGTATAAAATGGTGATTAGTTATTTTCTATTTTTGCTAATTCTGTTTTTAAAAAATCAATACATTTAATATCCATAGGATCAACTGGTTTTAAGTTAGCAAGATACAACGAAGCCCAGTCAACAAGATGTATTAAGTAGAATGATTTTTCAATCTTATTTGCACCAATCGCATCAATAATTAAGAGGTTGGAGGTATATTTTTTCACCTCACTAATAGTCAGTGAAAATCTCGTTTTATTTTGAATATTCATATCTTTCGTATCGAAAAAAATCGTAGAAAAACGATCATTTCCTCCACCCCAGCCAACTAATTCATTGTGGTTCATCTCTGGGATAACATGATGCCAACACAAAAGTTTTGAATTTTCATTAAATTGTTGTCGAGCCCTAATGATAATTGGCTCATATTCCGTTGTGGAATAAAATATTCCTACTTTATCTTTTAAAAAGGCAGCTAATTTTTCCGCCTCGTCCTTAATAGTTGATAAATTATCAAGAATGGTAGATTTGGAAGTCCTAATTTGGTCAATAATTTTCGAATCTATTAAACCAAGATTAACTAAAATGTGTGAAATATAAACGATTGAATATGCTGTAGCTGTTCGAGGAGGATTTCCACCAGGAACAATTAGGCAATCATAATTGTTTGTTGAACAAAATTCTTGTAGTGTCCCACCGGAACAAATTCCAACAATAGTAGCCCCTTGATTTTTTGCCAGTGAAGCACAGGTTAAGGTTTCTTCTGTATTTCCTGAATAGGAGCATGCAATTACTAAAGTATGCTCATCGACATATTTAGGAATAGTGTAATCTTGTAATAGTTGAATTGGAATACTGATTTCGTTTTGAATCCATTCAGAAACAATTTTTGCACCAATTCCTGAACCTCCCATTCCAATAAAAACAAGATTTTTTATCTCTTTTGTAGGTTTTTTTACTATTAATTTCGAAACGGATTCTAAAGCACTACTAATATTGTGTGGAAATGCTGCAATTAAATTTTCCATAATTGATAAAAATTCAAATAATTAATATGGTTCGTATTTCAATAAAAAAGACAAATATAAAATTTACTTCACAAAAAGCAGGGTTAATTCTTTCAAAAGTTTGCAATAAGATCAATTATTTTTCTTTTGTAATACCTTATTTAGAAAATAGTGTTACAAAGAACATTCTTTGTCAATTAGTAGTATTGTTTTATAGCAGCGGTTATTATCGTATCTGTTTACTTACATTTGTACTACGATATTAAATATCGATAATGATTAATAAATAACATAATACGTATGAAAGCTCGTTTTGCATCTGAAACATTATCTGTCTCTACAAAAGTGGTATTACCGCATGACACCAATACGTTAGGCAATTTATTTGGTGGTCAATTGTTGGCATGGATGGATGTAATTGCAAGTGTTTCAGCCCATAGACACTGCAGAAGAGTGGTTGTTACCGCCTCAGTGAATAATGTTTCCTTTAAAGAGCCTATAGTTCATTCTTCTATAGTCACCCTAGAAGCAAAAGTTTCTAGAGCGTTTAATTCTTCTATGGAAGTATTTGTAGATGTTTTTGTGGAAGACCCTGTATCTGGTAAGAAACGGAAATCAAATGAGGCAATTTATACTTTTGTTGCTGTTGATCAAAATGGCGGCCCAATTCAGGTACCGGAATTAATCGCAGAATCAGAGGAAGAAAAAGAGCGATATGAAAGTGCTTTGCGAAGAAAACAATTAAGTTTGATAACTGCAGGCAAAATGAATCCTCACGATGCTACAGAATTGAAAGCATTATTTCTGTAATTTTTTTTCAATCAGTTCCGCGCAACAAATTTTACCGAGCGGATTTGAATAACCCTTTGTTCAAATTTGAAAAAGACAATGAAAATTCAACTGAACCTCCACCATAAGCTCTTTTTAGGTTGGATATGGTCACATCATACGAAACCCCAAATTTTAAGCCTTTATAATCTATAAGAATAGAAGGGATAATAGCATCTTTGACGCGCATATATAATCCAAAGCCGAAGTAAGCATTTTGTGAAAATCCAGTAAGTTTGGTTCCTTCTTGAAAACGATAGCGGATCATACTTCCTAGAATAGTTGCATAATGTCCTCCTTGGATAAATTGCACAATACTTCCATCAATAGATACATTAGAACCAACAATATCTTTCAC
>CAMDAO010000178.1 GCA_945888595.1 Chryseobacterium gleum
GGTCAATTGCTTCAATAATTAAGTCAGAAATATCTTCTAAATACAAGGTAGCAAAATGTCTTGCTTTATCTCGTATTCCGATGGTTCCAAACGCCCACTCTAAGTCTTCTAATTGATTAAATCTAGAGGCTTCGGGTAAATAATTTCGCTCACAAATGAGGTGAGAGATGGTCGAATTTGTATCGTGCAAAAAGGAAATAACAGGGTCAATTGACTTGATATATTCCTGTTTTAAATTGACAATTCGGGTACTGTTGTCACTTAAATGTATGTTTTTATGTTTAATTGTATCGAAAAGCTGAGTTAGTCCTTCCTTTGAAAATAATTTTAAAATTACCTCCATACCTAAATCAACTTGATAAGAAGGGATATTCTGCGTGTTTAAAAATCCTTTCAAATAGGCCGTTGCTGGATATGGCGTATTTAACTGTGTAAATGGAGGCGTGATAAATAATACTTTCTGTGTCAAAATTATATTTTTTAATTTTTAATTAGATCATAGACAAATTGCAATTGTACATTTTTGACAAAAACATGTGTTCAAGTGAAGTAATAAAAAAATAATAAGAATATTTTTCATCATCTTACAATCATTGCTACTGAGCAGGAGTTCTATTTCGTATCGTTTTCGGAAGTAGTAGATTTATCCATCGGCCCTCTTTTGTGAATGATTAGCCCATTGAGAAAATTTCGTAAAAATTGATCGCCACATTCTTTGTAATTGGGATGATCTTCCTTTCTAAATAATGCACCTAATTCACTTGCGGTCACCTTAAACTCGACTAGTTTCATTATTTCAATGATTTCATCATTTCTTAAGTGAAGAGCGACACGTAATTTTTTAAGAATATCGTTATTTGTCATTTTCTTTTTTGAGTAAAGATACTGATTTTCCTCAAAGAACATGAAAATACATATTTTGAATAATGGTTTTTGTATTTGTATTACAGCAAATATTCCATTTCGTATAAGTGGAATCCTTGTGCCCAATAATTTTCCACAATTTTCATAAGCTTGAACCCATTTTTTTCATAAAACTTGAAAACAAGTTGGGAGGTTCGGACGTGTATTGTTGTGCAATTTTTCAATTCTTGCAGCGCTGTAATCCGATGTTTTAACAATAACGTACCATACGAGAACCCTTGATAATCAGGATGAATAATTCCCCAACTTATAATACCTACCGTTTCATTTATACTATTAATTCCACCGCAACCAATAATTTTATTTTCTACAAGCAATACATAATATACGTCAATTTCATTTTCTAAATAGTTGATAAAATCTATTTCTTCTGCAGAAGAGAAATATTTGGGAGTATTTAATCGTAAAATTTGAATTAAATCATTTTTATCGGTGTGGAGGTAATTCCTTATTATTAATTCGGTTTTCATAGTCGATTAGTCGATCAAAATTTGGTATTTATTCAACAATCCAGTAACGGCTGGTAAAGAAAAACGAGCTTTTTTGATTTTATTTTTTTCAGGATCTATGGAATAATTAATTGCAGTTCTTAAATCGGCTTTTACTAAAAGTGTGTTTTCAAAAACTGCACCTATAAGATCGCAAGACACGAAAACCGCTTCTGTCAGTTCTACTTCTGAAAAATCTACTTCCTTTAATGAACAATCGATAAATTGTGTCTTTTTCATTTTTTTTTGAAAGAAAGTTGAATAATCTAATTGACAATTTTTAAAATTAACTGAAAATAAAAAGTCATTACAAACACTAAAATCAACCCCGACCATTTTACAATTCACAAAGTCACAATTTTTTAAACCCGAATACGAAAGTTTTGCCATAGCGAAGTTACAATCGTTAAATAAACAATCTATAAAGTCTGATTGTGTTATAAAACAGGAAGAGAAATCACAGTTCTCAAATGTGCATCGGTCAAATTCTCTGCTTGTTATTTTTTTTTCAGAGAAGTCCTTTGCTGTGAATGTTTTTTCAAATTGAAGTGAATCGCTCATTTTTTTTGAATTGAAGAGTAAAGGTAGTTAAAATTCAAAGATCTTTAAAGTGGAAAATCTTACCAAAATAAGTAAAGTAGGGAATACAGGTTTTGAATGATAGTGATTGAAATTCTAGCGAAGATTTAAAAATAGGACAAAAAAAACGGACTTTTACATCCGTTTTAAACTTAGGCGTGGTTATTTAAAGTTGAACAAATTTTCCTCCAGCCATTCTGAATTTCATACCTCCTAATTTGAACGTCTTACCTTCACCTATTTTTGCTATATCAACTAAATCCTGCTCCATGGTATGTATGGAGCCTCCAGTCGCATAAGCAAGATCCAAATACAGCGTATTCATTCTATCCGTCACGCCGCAAACAATAATCTTTATAGGGATATTCTGACTTTTAAGAAAACTCAACAGTTTCATGTCACAAGGATTTTCCCAGTTATCAGCAATAAGAATAACATTCTGTTTGTTCTCTGGATATTTTTTGATAGCATAACAAATTGCTTCTAAATCATTTTCAATGTGACCCCCTTTTTCCATGGCGACAAAAGCAGTTTCAATTACTTTTTTTGAATTCGATGTTTCAATACTCCATATTCCACGCTCATCAGAGGCGGCGATTTGATTGTTGCTTTGTTCTTCATCATCGTTGAAAAAAACAATTTGTTTGAATGTTTTTAACGTTTGATTGCTTTTAATCCACAATAAAATTTGTGCTGTATAGGGAGACATACTTCCTGTAACGTCGCAAACAACTAGCATGTTTTTCCAATTGCTATTTCGATTTATAACTTTTAATACCGTTGAATCTTCTGGTGCTTTTTTACCTTCGATGATTGATGTAATTATTTCATTTTCGGATTTAAAACTTGGCATAGGTCTGTAGTAAACTACAAAACCATGGAAGTAACTTTGTATATTTCCAGTACGTTCAACACCTGTTTGTTTCACGAGGTGCCATTTAATAATAGGGTTATTAAAAGCTTGAGGTAAATTCATGTGTAATTCTAAAATACGATTTAGGTTCAATTCTGTAAAATCCGCACCTACAGGATAATCTGAATACACTAAATCAACACCTACGATTGTTTGATTACTTAATTTTTGAATGATTTCAGGATTATTTATTTCAAACTCTCCAGGATCCATTTTAATTTTGATAGATGAGAATATTCCGCTATCGGGAACATATTTATCTACAACAATTGTGTCTCTAAATTGAATATTAACTCTAATATTCACTTGCGCTGCGACATATCCTGTCTGAGAAAGGATGATTGCCATTATGGAGAGTAATGCTTTCATAGTTATATAAGCACGTTCGTTTAGAAAGTTACAACTATGGGATCAAACCTAAAACTTGTAGGGAAATTCTAGTATATTGATTTTTTGAATGAATAATGAATAGTTGTGAAGCTTGAAAGTTTGGATATTTTAAAGAAGTAGCTGTAAATTTCTTCGTAATTGCGTTTCGCTTTTTCAGCGAAAATAAGCATGAAGAAGAGTATTTACGTGC
>CAMDAO010000179.1 GCA_945888595.1 Chryseobacterium gleum
AAAGTCGCCTGGGTTGACATTAACAGGATTACATCATGGTCATTTATCTCTTTTTTTAAATCTACATCCAGCGGCGCTAATGGTTTTGAGAAGGTTTCAGGATAAATTTCTTTGTTGTAATACCAAAAATGACTTTTATCAAAAACCTGTGAAAGTCCAAAATTATACATCCCCCAATAATAACTATCAGAAATAACCAGAAGATTTGGCTTTACTTTTAGGGGGCTATTTTCAAATTTTAATTGAGGATAGCCCATTTTAAAACTTCCCAATTTGAAAATTAAATTCATACCATCGGCAATATCATAATCTTCCTCTTTTGGGTTTTCCATATCCACCTGATCCCAATAAATAGCATTCATGTCAATACTGCGTTTCTTTTCAATAAAATGAATAATTGAATCAGCAGCTAGGCACATGCCATATTTACTCCAATGAATTCCATACTGAGGGTAGAGTGGATATTTGGTCGTTTTTTTATTTTTTAGGAAGTAACTATTAAAATCGATGTAATTTATATGTAGACTTTTTGCCCATTTCAAATGATACTCGTAGTTAGTAATCCCTTTCTTTGTGACAAATTCATCTGGGAAGAATTCTGAATAATATGTTCCTTTTCCCGCAGCAAAAATTAAGACGAGATCTTTGTTTAATTTGCTCAACGTATCCTGAACAAATTTTAATTGCTTCATCCGATGTTCTATACTATCTTTTCCAATGAAGTCGGTTCCATAATACGCTTTGATATAATTTTCTTCAAATAAATAATTTTCTTTCCCAATAATAACGCCATTTGCGCGTGCTTTTTTGAAAAAATCGAATGAAATTTCATTGTTTAATCGAATGAACGCATTTCTAAATCCAAAATTATCATTTTGATGTTTTTCATTTTGTTCTTGGTATTCACCAGATAACCAGTTTTTAATTGTTAAAGGTTTTCTTGCCACAGCTTCTATGCTTCCTTTTAACCATTTCACCCGAATCAAGCCTGTAACTTGTTGAAAAGCAGGAAAAATTAAGATCAATAGAATGAAAATGAGCAGAATTTCTTTAAACGATATTTTAAATTTTCTTCTCATCGGCTAAAATCTAAAATAAATGAACGGATTAAATCCAAAAGCAGTTATACTTCCCACAGAAATAGCAAAAAGCAAGATTGAAATCACAGATACGAGCAAATGAAAGCGATTGGAATACTGAGTAAAATAGAATTTATTTTGAATTCTTTGTCCGCGAGAAAAACACGTGAAGAACGAAAAGAAAATGGCCAAACAAAAGAAAATGTAAAACTCTCTGTCAAACGATTCAAATTTCCAAGAATCAAAAAGGAATAATTTTTTGATATAGCTGAAAGCATCTTCCACTTTTTCCACTCTAAAAAACACCCAACCAATGGTGATAAAGAAAAAAGTAAGGATAGTACTTGGAACACCGCCTATTTTAGTGAGAAATTTTTGAAAGAAACCCCTTTCGATCACTAGAAAAAAACCGTGATACGCTCCCCAGATGACAAAATTCCAGGAGGCTCCATGCCATAGTCCGGATAATAAAAAAACGATCCATAAATTGAAAAACAGCCGCTTTCTGCTATCTACTTTGTTGCCCCCTAAGGGAATATATAAATAATTGCGCATCCAATTTCCCAAAGAAATATGCCATCTTCTCCAGAATTCCGTAACACTTTTTGATGTGTATGGATTTTCAAAATTTTCGGGAAATTTAAATCCAATCATTTTGGCTAATCCTATTGCCATATCAGAGTACCCCGAGAAATCAAAATAAATTTGAAAAGTGTATGCAAATATTCCTATCCAAGCAGTTATTGTGCTTAAATCATGGCTATTCACCGAAAAAACATGATCTGCAATTAAACCCATTTGATTAGCAATCAAGACCTTTTTAGCGAGTCCAAACACGAACCTATAAAAGCCAATTAAGCGATTATCAGTAGTATCATTTTTTGTCCTATCCGTTATTTGATCCGCCAAATCATGATACCTCACAATTGGGCCAGCAATCAATTTAGGAAACAAAATAATATATAAAAGGTAATCCCAAAAATTCAATAAAGGCTTGTGAACCTTTCTATACACATCCATCACATAGGTAATCGTTTCAAACGTGTAAAATGAAATACCGATAGGCAAGACCAATTTTAGCCACTCTATTTTTTGAAAACCAGCAACAGATAAAGCAGCATTGATATTATCGACGAAAAAGTTAGAATATTTGAAATAGAACAATAATCCCAGGTTTACTGCGACGGAAAAAAAGAGCAGCCATTTCCTTTTAGATTCCACTTCACTTTTAGAAATCCACTTGACAATATGAAAATCAAGAAACGTGGTGGCGATAATTACAAATATAAATTTAGGAGCTCCCCAACTATAAAAAAACACGCTGAAGCACAGTATAACTAGGTTTTTGTATTTTTTACCAACCAAATAGTAGGTGATTAAAAAAAGGGGAAGAAAATACAACAGGAAAATTATACTACTAAAAACCATTCTTTATTGCATGTAAATTGCCGACCAAAGGTAGGAAAAAGTATCATCTTCCCCCTAAAAATAATAAAAACCTCCTTGAGAAAACTCATTCACAAGCAGGATTTGTAGAAACTATTTTTTGCTTAAAGTAATTTTTTTACTGATTTTTTGTTGCCTGTTGGTAGTGATCGAAATGGTATACATTCCATTCTCAAATTTAGATAAATCAACATTTTGACTTTTATCATGTGTTAATTTAGAAAAAATTAAGGCGCCTTTTTCATCCACTATTTCTATAAAATTGTCATTCCCCAATGCGCCTAAATCAATAGTAATAAGGCTATTTGTAGGGTTTGGATAAATTTTTATTAAATCGTTTGAAAGAGCATTTATTCCAACACAGGAAACCACAATCTGAATAGAATCTTTTGCTGTGCAACCGTTAGAAGCACCCGTTAATACATACGTTGTGGTTACAACAGGGCTTGCAGTGACGTTTGAAATAGTGCTAGAGCTCAAACTAGTTGTCGGCAGCCAAGAATACGATGTTGCACCACTACCCGCTAAATTAATAGATTCTCCCGGACAAAGTACAGTGTCCAAAGCGGTGATAGAAACATTTGGCGGAGCATTAACGCTAAAAGTAGATGAATAAGAAGCGCTTCCTGCTGCATTGGTAGCGGTTAATAAAACAGTGAAAAGCCCATAATTATTTATGACAAATGGCGTATTTTGGTCGGATGAGGTAAAATTACCAGCACCGCTAATTGTCCAATCCCATGCAGTAGGCGAATTGGTTGAAAGGTCAGCTAAATGTAAGGTATCCCCAACACACAATGATGCAGGCAAGGTAAAATTAGGACTTGGCGCTATCACCGCAGAAGCCGTATTTTTCTTATACCAAATAGGGGAAGTCCAAATAATATCTCCATCTGTTTGTGTTATTTTTGCATAATAATAATAGGAAGTATTATTGGCAATTGTGTGCGTATAATT
>CAMDAO010000180.1 GCA_945888595.1 Chryseobacterium gleum
ATAATTGTAACTTTTTTTTAGGTAAAACTAAAAAAATACAATTAAAAAACTTCTGTAAACCTTTGTTTAATTGAGTTTTCTGATAGAAATTTATTTGGTAAGGTTTGCTTAAAAACTAAAAAAGCGGGTGCATAATTGCACCCGCTTCAACTTCTTCAAATCAATTTTTTATTTCAAAGCTGCCAATAATTCATTGACTAAATTTTCATTTACGTTACCGTATTTCGCATCATAATCTTCACTTGAAAGTTTGATTACTTCGAATGCTTCTTCCTTGCCATATACATGGGTGATTTCAACATTTTTTACTCCTCCATCTAAATCTTTATACACGACAACAAAATGGAGCTAATTCCAGAAAACGATACACGGTAATGGAGCTTCTGCTTGCAGTTTTTGAAAATTTATTTTTACACCAAGTGTTCGAAACCCAATTTTTTCTGCTGCATCAGCTATACCTTGAAGTGAGCTTCCGCTGCGTGTAGTTTCGGAGAGTTTGCGTATTTTCTGGAGAGATATTGAGTGTTTGTGATACTTTGCAACCATGCGGAGACAGGTTGGACCGCAATCCATGGTGTCTGGTTGTTGGTAGAATTGGAAGTTTTTCATTACTTACAAAAGTTTAAATTGAACTTCTAGTATGCCATTTAATTGGAATACAATTTGAGAATAAAATGTTGGTAAATCTTCTTTAAATTTCATTTTGAATAGACATCATTTTACGTATTGGTTTATAGGGACTCAAGCAATACGTGTTTGAAATCAGTTTTGAGGACCAAATCGAAAATACTTTATATTTGTAGTATCAACAATTCACCACCATTTATTAAGATACTTTCCTATCGATAACTCTACATCCTGCAAATAAACTGGCTCAAAAATTTCAATATACACATCTTTTTTTCTAAATCCTTTTTGGATTAATTCTTTAGATTTATTGAAGTCTTTTAATGCGTTCGTATTTTCTTTTTGAGCTTCAAAACAAATTCCTCTATTATAATAAACTTCTGGAAAAGTATCGTAGTATTTTATGGCTTTATCATAATTTAAAATAGCTTCTTTATAATTATGCTGACGTTGATAGCACAATCCTTTGTAATAAAAGGTGGATACTTCAACCCAATCTTCACCACTTTTAGCTGTTGTTTCTTGAATGTATTTATTAAACTCTAGTAACGCTTTATCATAATTACCTTGGTTAAAATAAGCCATTCCTTTTAGGTAATTTATATTTTCTCCAGCTGGAAAATCAGAAAAATTAGGTGTCAAGGAATCGTATTTTTCTAAATAGATTAATGCTTTTGCATAGTCCCTGTAATAATACAATAGTACCCAACCATAATATCCATACACTTCTGAATTTAAATTGGCTGCCAAGTCAAGGTATTTTATGGCTTGCTTATAATTTCCATTTTTTGTGTTTTGAACGGAAAGCTCATGGTAAATTTCATAATCTGGTTTAGGCATTTTACTTAAACCATATTCCATAATGTTGTTCCCTCGGGTATTGTTGCCCATATATACATCTAAATAACCTATTCCAATAATCGAAAATGGATCATCAATCGACATACTATCTTTAAAAATTTCTAAATACTTTTTTGATTCTTCATTCAATGAAATGGGTCGCTTTTCTAATTGCGAAAACGCAGTATTGATACAAAATGAAAACACTAGACAAGAAAGTGTTTTTATTATTGATTTTTTGGGGAGATTTCTCATGCTTATTTGGGTAAAATTTCTGTTATTTTTCCATTTTCAATCCGAAAAGATAAAAATGCATGACTATTAACCTTCAAATTACTTTCATCTAAAGCTACATTCCAATTTTTTAATTCTTTAGTGAGGCTTAATAAATGTTTTACAATTGCTGCATTCACTTCATTTTCAGTGTAATGTAAATCACACGATTGAGTTTCAAATCTACCTGTTTTCCCATCGCAATTTACTACAAATTGAATTGTAACAACACCTGAATTATTCTCTATATTAACAAATTCTTTCTCAGTGTATTTCGTGTTAAAATGATTTTTTATTTCCCAAAAACCTCCATGATATTTAAGTTCTGGATGATAATATGGATAAGTTTTCTGATTGCCACACAATACAAATTCTTCATTCGTTTGAGAGAATAAACAATTTGATTGAATTACTAGATAAAATAAAATAAGCATGAAATTATTATTGAAACTCATATCTAAGAAGTGGATTTAATTCTAAAAATTTAGAATATGAAAAATTATAAGGTTGGTTATTCAAATTAAACATTACTAAGTTTTTACCCCAGTTTGTGATACATTTTTTATAACTTTCTTTGAATTGATTGATAAGATCCATTCCTAGATCTGTGAAATATTCATTCTCATCCTTCTCGTTAGTTTTAGAAAGTAATTCGTAATCTCGTTCGAATTTCATCAATGTAAACGTTAATCTTCCGCATAATTCATGAAGTTTGTGGTCAGAAAATACTTCATTTTCAAGACAATCATTAAAACATGTGAAAATAGATTCGTAGGTATACATTGCATGAATCATTACATACAACGCTCTAGGTTCATTGTAGCTATTTCGCTCACCATTCATATAAATATCAGTATTTTTATCTATTCTGAAAATGTCTGGTGTACTTGCTAGATAGGCATTGAAAATAACGTGTCCACATTGATGCGCAATGTCTTCAATAAAAAACACTTCGTTGTAATTTTCTTCAAAAGCATTGAAAAATGCACATCCATGAACAGATTGAGTTGCAAATGAATTTCTCTTTTTAGTTGGATCGTTAAAAATAACCATTTTTCTAACAACCGATTTTAAAAGCACATACCAATCAGGCGCATATTTTTGAATTATGTCAATTGCTAATGAAAGATTTGATAACTGCTTTTTTGTTATTTCAATTATTTCAACTGGTACATCTGTACCGAATTCATCAAAGAAGTACTCATTTAACAACTCAATTGGTTGTGTTACAACTTCAAAAAGATCATGGATTTTAGTTAATTCTTCCAATTGGAAATCAATAACATCATTTTTTGATTTTATAAAATATTTATCTTGACAAGAAAATTGAACTAGTTCATTTGATACTGACGTGTGAAAATATCCAATATTTGGCAGATAAAGTAATCCATTTTCATCTGTTTTTAATTCTATTTCAGAAATCACTATTGTTTTATTTTTATAACCCAAAAGCAGATTGTTTACATCTATCTCTAATTTCGAATTTAATCCCGCAAACAAAAGTGGTTCCAAATAAATTTCATCATTTTCGAAATCT
>CAMDAO010000181.1 GCA_945888595.1 Chryseobacterium gleum
AAAGTAATTAAATAATTTCTTCCTGGCATTACAAAATAGCGCATGTATGCGTAGGAACTATTAAAAATATTTTTGACGGATAATTGAATTCTAAGAGCATGTTTCACAGGCAGTTTAATTTGCGTGAATAAACTCACATCCATAATCGCGAAACCATCAATTTTATTAGCAATTATGTTCTCTGTTAAAGAATAACGAAGCGAAGAAAGTGTAGTAGAAAAATGGATTCCTGTCTTTTTTCGCTGTATCGTAGCATCAAAATTTCCACTATGCTTTGGAATGTAAGCCACTTGATTCAAATATGTTGGAGAGTGTGAATCGGAAACATCTACCGAATATTGATAGGTATAATTCAAAGTAAAATTCGTCGTCAATCTATTGCTATGTAGCGTATTAATCTGCATTCTTGATTCAAAACCAAAGGTATTTACGAAACCAATATTTTGCATCGACCATACAAATAAATTTTTGGTAGGAATTGCTAAAATTTGATTCTCCACACGATTTGCAAAACCGGTGAAAAGTATATTAATTTTTGAATCTCCTTCAAGCGGACGAGCAGAAATACCAAGTGAAAATTGATGTGCTTGCTCTGGTTTTAACTTCGTATTTCCTACTCCATTATAATATAATTCATTGAAAGATGGCATTCTGAAGGAGTTACGATACCATGCTTTCACAATCCATTTCCATTTTCCAAATTCAACTTTTTCAAGGGATAAAAATGGATTTACCTTCAAACGATTTTTTGCTCGTTCTCCTTGATCATTCTCTTCTATAATTTGTTGAGTAGAAATTTGAACTTCTGATTTCCATGTTTCTCGATTTAAATTCAAGCCAATTAATCCAAAAGTATGAAGTCTTCTGGGAGCTGCAGCATTCAATGTTGAAAATGTTAAATCACTATACTTCGTTTCTAAACCGCCAAAAAAGGTAGAACTGTTGCGCAGTAATCGTTGAAAAGAAATTCCGCCTTGATATAAATTATTGGTATAAATAGCTGAAATACCTCCCATATTATTCAAAAAATAAGGGTCTGTATAATGCAACCAATCATGATTATAACTTCCAAATAACCGATAAAAAAGCATCTTATACGTTTGAGAATAATCGATATTAACGACTCTCGCTTGCGTAGATAATCTTTGATTAGCCGTTGTATTATATAAAATAATAGCTCCAGGCAAACCTTGGTCGGCACCATTGGTTCTGCAAATCACTCGCAATCGCCCTTCCTTTTTCAATCTAAATCCGACAGTAAATCCTGAATACCAATCTACTAAATCATTATTATCTCGAATTCCGTTGTACGTTGTTTCTCCATTTTGAATAGAATAAGGGTATTTTCCATTGGCGGAACGATACTTTCCGAAGGCGCTCATAAATATCTTTTCCTTCCCATATTTTAGTGAAATATAATTGTCTATTTCACCGAATGATCCAACCTTAGAGGAAAATCTCATTTTGAATGGGTCCGTCGAAAAACTATTTTCAAACGTGTTCACAGAGACTGTACTTCCATTAATATAGGATGATGGAGATAACAAAAAACCATTCTTGCCCCCAACACTTAAAGTGATGGATTCTACATTATCTGTCTGTATTTGCCCTAAATTAATCTGACCTGTTTGCGTGTTTGAAATAGAGAATCCATCGACAATAAAAGTAGTATGTTGACTTCCCAAACCTCTCACAGATACTGTTTTTAAACCTCCTACTCCACCATAACTCTTTAAGGTTGTACCAGAGAATTTTTGGATTATTACACCTAAATCTTCTGGCTGTGTCAATAAAATTTGTTCTCGATTGAAGGTCTGTGAGGTGAGATCTAATGTCTTTAATCGATTAATTTCTAAAGCAGAAACACTCACTTCTGGTAATGAATTTATTGTATCTTGTCCGTATCCTAGCATACAAACAAGAAATAAATTAAGAACCAAAAGTGAATATCGCATCATTATTTAATGATATTCTGAATAAAAAATCCCTTTTCATTCGTGATCTTCATAGTATATGACCCACTTGACAAGTCAGAAACTTCTATAGTGGTATCCCCTGAATAGTTAAAAGTTAGCACACTCTTTCCTGCCACATCATAAATTTCAATGATCCCAGATTCTCCTTTGACGTGCAATTGATCTACCATTGGATTCGGATAGACTGTAATTCCTGACATCGTATTTTCTGAAAGTCCTGTGCTCTTATTAATAGTCAAATTATCAATCGCAAAATAAGCTGGGGTATTCATACCAAAAGCTCCATTATCAGACGATTCAAGTAAAAAAGAAATAGAATAAACAGTTTCCTCAATGAAGGATAAATCTATTGAAGACCATGTATTGACAATGTAATCTTGCGTATCATTCGTGAAACGAAAATCAGCTAAATAAAATTCTACTGAGTCAATTTTACTTCCATTCTCTGCATGGGCGAAAATCCACACTTTGTAATAATCTTCACCATTGGTACCATCTACAACTCCATTGGCATCAGTAAGCGATCCAAACTTTTTACCGTATGGATCTCCATCTCTCATCGAAATAGCAGTATAAGTTGTATTTGTAATTTCAAGTGAATCCAAATCAACTCCTTGACCAGCAAATGAAATTGTCCCAGCTGGATAATAAACGGCATAATTCGACGAGCCTGATCCAGAACCCGCGAATGAACTATATTGATTCAAATATCCAGGGGTTGTGACATCCGTCGTATTCGAAATCGAAAAACCATTCCATGAGTCCCAACTAGAATTGTAATCATTTGAAAAAACTACTCCATTCTCAATAAAACCGCCAGATCCTGATGATCCATAATTAAACGATTCTGGAGATAAAATCACACCTTCGAACCCAATAGTCTGTTGAGCATTCATAAAAAGTGTTGTGAAAATTGTAAAAACTGAAAAATAAATTTTCCTCATAACTTAAATTATTAAATAAATAAATAAAAATGAAGATTTCAGTTCAAGCCAAGCATGCCTTTGAACCTAGGAATACAAAAGTATATCCGACTTTTATCTGAAGTCTTCAACAAATAACAACCTTGGCAGGTATTCTGACTCTCATCAACTCGATTTCGTCTTCCCAGTTTTTACACCAGTGACATAGTAAAATCGATATTACGATGATTACAGCTGCAGACACAGTTTCGGATTTACACCGAATTCCCTTTTATTCCACGCAGTGGTACCATAAATCTAGTGTAAAGATAGTGTTTAGATTACAATCAACACCTATTTCATCTTTATTTTAAATAAAGCCCCTTTTTAAAAAAT
>CAMDAO010000182.1 GCA_945888595.1 Chryseobacterium gleum
GGTTCAATGCTACTTACCCACGCTTGCTTAGCGATACCACATTTTGCTACATTATTTGCCACATTTGTCCATGTTAATCCTCCATCTGCTGTAACTTGAAGATTACCATCATCTGTTCCGGCCCAAATCATGTTTTCATCTAAAGGAGATTCAGCAATGGTGAAAATAGTACAATGGTTTTCTGCTGATGTATTGTCTGCACTTAGACCTCCACTTTCTTCTTGTTTCAGTTTCATGGGATCATTGGTAGTGAGATCGTTTGAAATTCTATTCCAATTTCGACCTTGATCGATGGATTTGTAAATATATTGTGCTCCAACGTACAAGTTCTTAGGATTTTTAGTTCCAGTAACAATTGGTGTATTCCAATTCCATCTTAGTTTATCTTCTTTACTTGTTTTTTTAGGCTGAATACTTTCTGCTTTTTTAGTCAAAATATTCGTTCGTTGCATATTTCCTCCTTGATATTCAGAATAGACGACTTTTCCATCCGCATCGGGTGTAGTCCAGAATCCATCGCCACCACCTACATTGTTCCAATGTGCATTATTGACTCCACCTGGCGCAGAACTTGGTGCCATCCAACTTCCATTATCCTGTAAACCTCCATAGACATTGTAAGGCTCTTGGTTATCAATGTCGACATGATAAAACTGTCCAACAGGCAGACTCTGATTAAATTGCCATGTAATTCCTTTATCTATACTCAGGTAAATTCCGCCATCTGTCCCAACATACATAACATTTGTATTGGAAGGATTTATCCAAAGCGCATGCATATCACTGTGCACCCAACCACCGTCTGAGCTTGCATCTGTAAAAGAATATCCACCGTCATTGCTATAGGCAAAATTAAACGCTGGACGATACACTCTTTTTGCATCTTTTGGATCAAAAACGATCGTACTAAAATAAAAAGGTCGAGCACAAACATTCAACGTAGCACTTTGACTTTTCCATGTTTCACCACCATCTTCTGAAATGTATAATCCAGTCGTTTTGCTTTCTACGATTGCTAATAATTTATTAGGTTCACTAGGGGCAAGTGTCATTGCTATTCGTCCAAATGGTTTGGCAGGTAAACCTTTAGACAGTTCTTTCCAAGTTTTTCCACCGTCTACACTTTTGTAAAAACCACTTCCTTTTCCGCCAGAATTAAAGCTGAAAGGTTGGCGACGAAATTGCCACATGGAAGCATAAAGTACCTCTGGATTTTTAGGGTCCATTAAAATTTCCGCACAACCAGTTTGATTATCTACATATAATATTTTATCCCAAGTTTCTCCTCCATTACTTGATTTATATAACCCTCGGTGTATACTATTACTCCACAAAGCACCAGGAACAGCAGCATAAATTACTTCAGGATTTTCAGGATTAATTACTATTCTTGAGATATGTTCTGTGCTATCTAATCCTATTTTCTTCCAATTGTCGCCACCATCAGTTGTTTTGTAAATACCATTTCCAATTGAAACTGAATTACGCATATTACTTTCACCTGTCCCCACATACACTGTTGTAGGTTTTTTCTGATTGATGGCAATAGCTCCAATTGATTGACAATATTTGTCGAAAATAGGAGAGTAGTTTGCACCTGCACTTTTGGATTTCCAAACACCACCTCCAGCTGTTCCAACATAGATTGTCTTTCCTTCATCATTATTTACTCCTTCTATGGCAGTAATTCTTCCACTCATTGTTCCAGGTCCCAAATTTCTTGCTTCCATTGTACCAAACATAGAAGAGTTGACAGGAGATTGAGAAAAGCAGATTGCGCTAGAAATTACTGAAATTAAAAGTATAGTATTTTTCATTAGTACAGAATAGATTAAATAAAAAAAGTCTGATATTGAATCAGACCTTGAAAGTTTGAATAATTATTTTTTTACCGTAAATATTGTTTCATCAATTAAAGGATTTACCTGTATTTTAGTAACTTCCATTGCTCCTTGAGCTGTCACAATGGTTTTTGGAAAATAGATCCCCTCGGCTGTTTTTTCATAGTTGCTATACGTTACCGAATTTTCTATTTCTTGTCCGTTAGCGGTCATTTTAGATGATTCTTTCACTAAAAAACTAGTACTTTGATCAATGAAGTAGGTAGTTTCAATTCCTTCTTTATCTGTTAATTTTAATTTAAAACATTCAGTACCATCGATTTCTTCCGTACCTAAATCGTCTAATTTTTTGCCCAATTCTGCGTAGGTAATAAAATCATTTTGGATTTCTAATTGATCTTGTCCCATTTTCACATCGTCAGCCGTCATTGGTTCAGGTTTAGTTTGACCTTGAAATGGCATAAATGACCATCCTTCTGTATTTGTAAGAATTTGGTAACCATTCATTCCCATAACTGAAATATCCATTCGAAATGATTTTTTGTCAACTTGAGTAGTGACCATTTTTATTTCTGCACCCTGCATTGTCATAGAGCATTCTTGTCTTAAAGATTTTACTTTACTCCAGTTTTCTGTCCCTCCAGTTGCTTCAATATGTTTAGAAACAATTTGATTTGCTGTTTGTGCATACGTTGAAAATGTAAAAAATACAGCTGTAATTGCAATGATAATTTTGTTTGTCATGATTCGTTTTTTTTATTTTTAAGACAGATTAGACTTTTAAAAGTTACAACGTTAAATAATTATTTCGAAATTAAGTTTTTAATTCTAATCAAACGTATTTTTTTTGATAAATGGTAAAATTTGAATAAATTTTGGTTTTAATACTTGATAGAAACGGAAGTTTATTTTTGAACGGATTCTTAATTTAAAGTCTTTTAATTTGCATTAATTATTTAGTTTTATTTTGTATATTTATACTTAATAGTGAAGCCCTGAAAGGGTGCCATCTATTAATGATGGGCAAAGTCCATCGAAAAGAAAAAAAACGAACAATAATCAAGCCCTGAAAGGGTGAAATACAAACATGGGTCAATCACTAGTAAAAAATTATATTCACATCGTGTTTAGCACGAAATATCGAAAACCTTTAATACATCAATCAGTAGAAAATGAACTGTATAGTTATTTAGGAGGTATCTGTAATAAGTTAGAATGTCAAGTAATCAAAGTAGGAGGTTATACCGACCATATTCATATCCTTTGTATGCTCTCCAAAAAAATAGCATTAATGAAATTACTTGAGGAATTGAAATCACATTCTTCTAAATGGATAAAAACAAAAGGTGAAGCATATGCAAATTTCTATTGGCAAGATGGGTATGGGGCTTTTTCTGTTAACCCTTCAGAAGTTCATATAGTTGTAAATTATA
>CAMDAO010000183.1 GCA_945888595.1 Chryseobacterium gleum
TAGTTATTTCTAAGTACCTAACTTCCATCAATATTTTGCCATCCGTTTTTTGTTTTACTTTTTGTTATAAATGTAAATTTTCATCGTAAATTGCTTTAAAAATAATAATAATGGAGAATATTTTTAAAATCTACAAAGAATTGCTCGATAAAACATTAGAAATGAACAGTCTTCAAATTGCTGAAGAAATTTTACATGCGAATAATCATTTTTTTGAAGCAAAAATTACAAATAAAAAAAAGATACAATTATATAAAAGGATTATGGAAATCCAAATTGAAATTGAAAACATGTCAAAAATCGATACGTTACTTTTAAAAAACACTCCATGGATCGATGAAATAGGTTTTGAAGAAACTTTTTGGAGTATAGATTTTACATTACTCGAAAAAATTAGATTAAAAATTTCTAATTTGAAATCTCAAAGTAATCAATCATTTGAGGTTTGGCAAGAAATTGAATTTTTAAAATACTTCATATCTTGAAAATCAAATAGAGATTGTTTCAGTTGAATCTTATCGAATATTAATCAGTTCAAAAATTTATTTAGTATAAAATGATGACCCAAAACACCAGTAGTTCTTCTAGTTTGTGAACTTTTTGTTCTTGTTCTTGTTCTTGAATGGTTGGGATTGCGAATATAAGATTAATACTGCGATTGTGTTGTTTGTTGAAACCGAAATATTTACAAAGAATTACTCCTATGTTTGAAATGTGGTTTCACACAAATCGAATTCATAGCAGTTTGGGAAATAAATCAATTAAAGAATTTGCAAAATCAAATAAAAAGCAGAACTTAGCAGTATAGCTTAACTTTGACTCCGGAATTTGAAGGCAAGTCCATATCAATAAATTACAGATTTAATAATTACATTATAAATTATATGTCAGAAGTTATTTGGGAGCTAATAAAAAAAATGAATGTTTCTGAAAAATCATTTTTCAAAAAGCAATATAATACCCGTTCTAAAGTTACAGATCCTATTTATTTAAAAATGTTTGACACATTTAATTCTCAGCCAATTTATAATGAAAAGGAGTTAAAAAAAATATATGGTAGTGCGAACCTAGTATCTAGGATGAAAAATTATTTATATGAAATTCTACTTGAAGCTATTGTGAATTATAGCTCCATAACTGATAGCTATTCAAAATCAAAAAAACAATTAGGATCAGCAAAAGTACTTTTTCAAAAAGGCATGTTGAATCAAGCAAAAAAACAATTAAACAAAACAATTCGCACAGCAATTGAAAATATTGATTTTTATAGTGAACTCGAAGCATGGTCTTATTTAAGAAAGATATACCAATTTGAATTAAATCAGGAGAAAGTTCAATCCATTGCTGCGGAAGAACGAAGACTATTTTTAGTTTTAGAAGAAATTAATGATTTTGAACTTTTGTATTTTGAAATTTCAAAAATCTCAAATAATCTTGAGAATAAAGCAATTCAAGAAACATTAATGGAGTACGATAATATTATTTCGAATCAAAGATTGCAGAGTGTTAAAAATTGTTCCTCGATAATTGCAACATCCTATTTTTATAGGATCAAGACAATTTTTTATGAAAAGGTTGGAGACCTTCCGAATTTCTATAAAAACGCATTTATTCGATACGAAACGTTGGTGAAAACAAATTATTTTCAGATTGATGCATGGGAACACATAAATACGTTGAACAATTTAATTGAAAGTTGTTTATTTAACGACAAACTTAAAGATGCTAATTATTATAATGACTTCTTATTTAAGATTAAATCAGATTCTCTTTATTTAGATACACGTAAAAAGGTTAGATACTTATTACTTACTCTGCACATCCAACTTGCATCTAATGAAAGAGTTGATATGAGAGATACTGATAATCTCGTAAAAGACATTTTAAAAACCCCAGATGTTCTAATGAGAAAGGATGAACAAATTGAAATATTAACCTTAGTGATTATTTTATATTTTAATCAACGAAAATTTAAAGAAGCTAGATTTTATATTAGTGAATTTAATAAGCGCCCTAGAACTAAAGAAAGATTGGATTTACAAATTTATATTAGAATTATTACGCACTATATTTATTATATGCTGAATGAATTGGAACACTTGAAATATTTAATGAGAAAAGATGAATCATTTTTCAAAAATTTCAAAACGTTAGGTAAATTTGAAACAGGATTAATTAATTTTCTGAAAAAGGAAGTAGAACAAAACAAAGCAAATACAAATTTACAGAAGAATTTAACCCACTTACAAGATGAAATAATAGTAGATACAAGAGTTCTGGATTATTACAGTATTTGCAGGTATGTCAACTTTGATATAAAGTAATCTAAATATTCCGGAGGTAATTGCGCCAATTATTACAATGATAATTTACTCTTTCAACTTTTTTCTAAAGTTAAGATATTTTTTATGATACCAAAACATATGATTGGTTCACTTTATTCTTACGATTTAAAGACCCACAGAAACTGCATATGTTTGAAAAGGCGAATCAACACTTGTCCATTGATTACGATAATTATTTCCTTCATGTGCTTTCCAGATATACTGATCAGATTCACAACCTGAACAGTATTTCTTTTTCTTTTCCATTACCAATTTGTAGTATCAGTAACACAGTTATAAATGAAGCCTACTGTTATTAGTGCTAGTACTATTGCTATTATCAGTATTATCTTTTTCATCTGTTCTTATTTTACAACCGTTATTGTTCCTTTTTTACTAATTGGTTCATTAGCTGCAGAAGTTGCTTCTAATGTATAAGCATATACTCCAGTACTGACTAATTTTTCTTTGTATGTTCCCTTCCAACATTCTTTAGGATCTGTGCTTTCGTAGATTAATTCTCCCCATCGATTAAAGATTTTGAAAATTAATCCTTGAATACATTCTGCTCCAAAAAGACATAATTCATCATCCAGAGAATTTTCATTAGGAGAGAATACATTTGGAACAAAAAGATTACCACAATCGATACTAATAGTAACTACTACACAAGCAGAGTCAGTGCATCCATTTAAATCTTGCCCTATTACACAATAGATTGTTGTTGCAGCTGGAGAGGCAATGACTGTTGCTCCATTTGACACATCTAATCCTGTTGTTGGGTTCCATGTATATGAATTAGCTCCAAAAGCATTTAAAGTTGTTGATGTTCCTAGATTGATAATTACATCCGGACTTACCGTTACAGTTGGTCCAGCACCAATAGCATTTACGGTTAAAACAGTTACAGT
>CAMDAO010000184.1 GCA_945888595.1 Chryseobacterium gleum
CCTTAGATGCATTAGAACCTTTTAAACTAGATGGCCCTGTGCAAGACCCAAAGGTGTTAAGTTATTTAGAATTTACGGGACAAAAATCATATGATATTAATTTAGAGGTCTCTCTTCAACCAGAAAATTCTGTAGAAACCTTAATTTGTCAATCCAATCATAAATACATGTATTGGAATTTATCGCAACAATTAGCTCACCACACAGTCAATGGTTGCAATGTAAGATGTGGCGATTTAATGGGCTCTGGAACAATTTCTGGACCTACTCCAGATTCCTATGGGTCAATGATGGAGCTTTCTTGGAGAGGAACGAAACCATTGTCTCTGAAAGATGGTTCAGAAAGAAAATTTATTCAAGATAATGATACCGTTATCCTGAGAGGATTTAGCGCGAAAAATGGCGTAAGGGTTGGATTTGGTGAAGTAGTAACAAAAATTCTTCCTGCAAAATAAAAATTAATTATGGGTGATGCAACAAATAATTTTTCTGATATTGATTTAGAAAAAGAACGCATTGAAATTTTAAATGCATTTAAAGGTCTTATGCGAGCGACAAAAAATCGTTCAAAAGAAGATACTAAAATGATCCGGAAAGCATTTGATGTGGCGGTGGACGCGCACAAAGATATGCGCAGAAAATCTGGTGAACCTTATATTTATCACCCAATTGCGGTTGCCAGAATATGTAGTGAAGAAATGGGATTAGGTGTTACTTCTGTCATTTGTGCGCTTTTGCATGATACGGTTGAAGATACGCATATCACACTTCAAGATGTAGAGGATTTATTTGGTCCTAAAGTTAGATTGATAATTGATGGGTTAACTAAAATCCCAGAAGTTTTTGATGAAAATGCTTCAATTCAAGCTGAAAATTTCAGGAAAATGATCCTAACTATTTCGGATGATATTCGAGTAGTATTGATCAAACTAGCCGATCGTTTGCACAATATGCGAACTTTAGGTAGCATGGTAGCAGATAAACAATTAAAAATTGCCTCAGAAACAAAGTTTTTATATGCCCCACTGGCACATAGATTAGGGCTTTATTTAGTGAAAGGGGAATTAGAGGATTTAGCAATGATGTATACTGATTCAGAAGTATACCACAACATTGAAGCAAGTTTAAAATCCTCTCAAGATGTGAGAAATAGATTCATTCGACGTTTTATCAACCCAATACGAGAAGCGCTTCAGTTTGAAGGTTACATCTTTGAAATAAAAGCTAGAACAAAATCTGTTTCATCGATTTATCGAAAAATGATCGCGCAGGGAATTCCTTTCGAAGAAGTGTACGATGTTTTCGCAATTCGAATTATTCTTGACACGCCAGTTGAACTTGAAAAACCGGATGCATGGCGAATATACAGTATTGTGACAGATTACTATCAGCCTAGTCCTGATAGATTAAGAGACTGGATTTCAACTCCTCGTGCTAATGGATATGAATCTCTGCACACCACAGTAATGTCTCCAACTGGTAAATGGGTTGAAGTCCAAATTCGTTCAAAAAGAATGGACGAAATTGCTGAAAAAGGATTAGCGGCGCATTATAAATACAAGGAAACAAATACAGACGATAACAAATTCGATCGTTGGATTACTGAAATCAGAGAATTGATGGAGAATCCTGAGATTAATGCGATGGAGTTTGTCAATGATTTTAAACTCAATTTATTTAGGGAAGAAATTTATATTTTCACACCAAAAGGGGATTTACGTGTTCTACCTAATGGTTCAACTATATTGGATTTTGCGTATGACTTGCATACACATATCGGTGATCGATGTATCGGAGGAAAAGTAAACAATCGATTGGTACCTTTAAGTTATCAATTACAAAGTGGTGATCAATTAGAAATAATTACTTCCCCGAAACAAAAACCAAATGAAGAATGGCTCAGAATGGTAATTTCAGCAAGAGCTAAACAAAAAATAAAAGCTTCCCTTCAAGATGAACGTAAAGAAATAGCTTCAGATGGTAAAGAAATATTGGAACGAAAATTAAAGCAATTTAATATCAAACCTATTCCTGCAAATATTTCTATTCTTGAAAAATATTACGGCCTTTCAAACAGCACTGAATTATATTTTAGAATTGCAAAGAGTAAAATCGACTTGACGAAGCTCCGAGAATTAGAAAACGTCAATGGAATTCTTCATTTAGAAAAGAAAAATGTCATTCCTAAGGATAGAAATGAGCAAGATGTTTATTCAAAAATAAATCAAAAAGAAGATACTATTATCATTGGAGAAGATTTTAAAAATATCCAATATAAAATGGGAAGATGCTGTAACCCAATTCCTGGAGATATTATTTTTGGATTTATTACGATAAACGAAGGTGTGAAAATACATCGAAATAGTTGTCCCAATGCTGAACATTTAATGTCAAAAATGGCCTATAGATTAGTGAAGGCAAAGTGGAAACAAGAAGAGCTGAAAGAGCGTTTAGCTGCAATTAAACTGCACGGTATAGATAGTTTAGGAATTGTAAATAGATTGACTGAAATTATTTCGAACCAACAAAATGTTAATATGAAATTTATATCATTCGAGACAAATGATGGACTTTTTGAAGGGCGAATAAAGGTTTTGGTTTATGATACTGAGCATCTGGAACAATTAATGCGGAAATTTGAACAAGTTGAAGGTGTAATTAGGGTTGAACGCTGGGACACAAGCGAAGAGTTATAGGATTATGCCAGAAGAGATGCAGTATTAAAATAATCATTCCAAAATTTCTGTCCAAGCTTTTGGTCTTTGAGCAATTAACCATTTAAATCCTTGGATAAATTGTTCTTCGACTTTAATTTGATTCATTGGGTAAAAAACACCATCTGGTTTATCTATGTATGACAAACCTTCCACTTCATTGCTATCTATATCTATCCGCAAATCGCTAGCAAAAACTCTGTTCATACCCAATCTTTTTATGACAAGTGTTGAATCTGTATTTTCAGTGTCCTCAGGAAAAAATATGGTTCTTGCATTTCCTTTCACCTCTGTGCGGTAAATATCATTGTCAGAAAAATGAGCAACAATATCTTTTCCACCTATTTGATTATAATACCTGCCTGAGTCAATTTCCATAACAACTGTTGAATTCCCTTTTACATTCACTTTATTAATAATGGAATCAGAAACAAAAACAATTTCTATAAAATCTCCTTTCAATTCAGTTTTACTTTTAACCCACAAAATCGGATCTTTATACAGTTCCATTTTACCGC
>CAMDAO010000185.1 GCA_945888595.1 Chryseobacterium gleum
TGATTGATTTGAAATTCAGAAATGTTAATTAATAGCCATTCATTTAAAATGCCTCCAGCTTTAGCTGGAGGTAATAAAAAAATCAAATGAATCGGCTTTAGCCAAAATAATAGTTACTATCATTTTATTTTAAGAATAGCATTCTCTAGCTTTAAATCAGTATTTATAGGTTTTGGCTAAAGCCGATTTGTATGGGAATATTATATTTGAATGGGCTGAAGCCACATTCCAATTCAAGACGAAAGACTATAAGACCCAGGAAATTATTTTTTTCTAAACATACCATATTCTCTATTTTCCCAACTCATCAAGTCTTTTATCTTCCGGTCTTTCCTCTTATGATCCAAAATGTTAATAATATTCCGCCAATATCTTTTGAACTCACCGCACTAACTGTGTACATTTACGATGGAAAATAAATATCTTTCAAATTGGCTAAGGAAAAGGAAATAATAGTGAACGGGGTGGTTGAAACTCCGCTAATGAAGCAATACAATGCGATTAAGAGAAAACATCCTGACGCGATGCTTTTATTTCGTGTGGGAGATTTTTACGAGACCTTTGGTGAAGATGCTATTAAAGCTTCCAAGATTCTGGGAATTACCTTGACCAAACGTAAAAATGGTGCGGCCGCAACGATTGAATTAGCTGGTTTTCCTCATCATTCTGTCGATACTTATTTACCTAAATTGGTTCGTGCTGGACAAAGAGTGGCTATTTGTGATCAATTAGAGGATCCTAAATTGACAAAATCTATTGTGAAAAGAGGGGTTACAGAACTTGTCACGCCGGGTGTTTCCTTTAATGACCAAGTTTTAGATCAGAAAAAAAATAACTTTTTATGCGCGATTCATTTTGATAAAAATGAGCATGGTATTTCATTTTTAGATGTTTCAACGGGAGAATATCTACTTGCGCAAGGTTCTAGTGAATACATCGATAAATTGATTCAAGGTTTTGAACCGAAAGAAATTTTATTTCAAAAAAATAGAAGTAAAGATTTTACAGATTCTCACGGTGCCAATTATTATACATTCAAATTAGACGATTGGATTTTCACCAAAGAGTATGCAGAAGAATCTCTTTATAAACACTTTGGAACCAATTCATTAAAAGGTTTTGGAATTGAAAATTTAAATTTAGGTGTTATCGCTGCGGGTGCTATTCTTCATTATTTATCAGAAACTGAACATAGTCAATTAGGGCACATTACGACCATTTCTCGCATTGAGGAAGAAAAGTATGTGTGGTTGGACCGATTCACGATACGTAATTTGGAATTAATTACTTCACCACATGAAAATGCAACGACCTTAATTCATATTCTCGATAAAACGGTCACTCCAATGGGAGGAAGATTGTTAAAAAGATGGCTGGTTCTGCCTTTAAAGGATGAAAAACCAATCAAAGATCGTTTGGATGCTGTCACATTTTTAAAGGACAACGAGTTGGTTGCTAATTCTTTGAGTGAACACTTGCAAGAAATAGGTGATTTAGAACGATTGATTTCAAAAGTAGCGGTGGGAAGAGTAAACCCAAGAGAGGTGATGCAACTCAATCGAACGCTTCAACAAATAATGCCAATTCGCACGGATCTATCTACAGCGAAAGTTACTTCTTTAAAAAATATCTCAGATCAATTAAATCCTTGCACGGAGTTAATTTCTTCTATTAGTAAAACTCTGGTGGAAGAACCTGCGGTGCAGGTGGGGAAAGGATTTGTTATTTCAAGAGGTTTTCACGAGGAATTAGATGAACTTCGAGCAATTTCTTCTTTAGGAAAAGACTTTTTAGATGAAATGCAAAAAAGAGAAAGTGAATCAACCGGAATTCCGAGTTTGAAAATCTCTTTCAACAATGTATATGGATATTATTTAGAAGTCACCAATACGCATAAAGATAAAGTGCCGACAGAATGGATTCGCAAGCAAACATTGGTAAATGCTGAAAGATACATCACTCCAGAATTAAAAGAATACGAAAATAAAATTCTTGGCGCAGAGGAAAAAATATATGCTATTGAAGCACGATTGTACCAAGAGCTAGTTGTTTCAATGGCGAAATACATTCAGCAAATACAATATAATGCCCTATTAATTGCACAATTAGACTGTTTGGTTTCATTTGCGATTAGCGCAAAACAAAATAATTATACACGTCCTTCGGTAAACGATTCTTTCATTATTGACATCAAAGATGGTAGACATCCAGTTATTGAAAAACAACTCAAGATCGGGGAGGAATATATTTCTAACGATGTATTTTTAGACAGCAATTCACAACAAATAATCATGATTACTGGACCGAATATGTCTGGTAAAAGTGCCATTCTTCGTCAAACCGCGTTGATTTGCTTAATGGCGCAGATGGGTTCATTTGTTCCTGCGAAATCGGCTAAATTGGGCTTGGTGGATAAAGTCTTTACGCGTGTGGGTGCTTCTGATAATATTTCTTCTGGAGAATCGACTTTTATGGTTGAAATGAATGAAACTTCCAGTATTCTGAACAATATTTCAGAGCGAAGTTTAATTTTATTGGATGAAATCGGAAGAGGAACGAGCACGTATGATGGAATTTCTATTGCCTGGGCAATTGCAGAATATATACATGAGCATCCTAAAGCAAGGGCAAAAACCTTATTTGCAACGCATTATCATGAGTTAAATGATATGATTAAGCAATTTGAGCGCATCAAAAATTACAACGTTCAAGTGAAAGAAATAGGACAAAAAATCTTGTTTCTGCGAAAATTAATTGAGGGAGGAAGTGAACATTCTTTCGGGATTCATGTTGCTAAATTAGCTGGTATGCCCAGTCATGTGGTAAATAGAGCAACCAAAATGTTGGCTCAGCTGGAAGAGTCACATGAAATTGGAGAAAAGTCGAATTCGAAGGCTACCATTAAAAAAGCCATCGCAAGTCCAAACATGCAGTTAAGTTTCTTTCAAATGAACGATCCAGTTTTAGAGAACATCCGAGATGAGCTCATCAGCATAGATATTAACACATTAACGCCCGTTGAGGCATTGATGAAGTTGAATGAAATCAAAAAAATCATTGGCGGATAAAGAAATTAATAATAAAAACTACTTTTTTTCACTACGAAGCCATTTTTTTGAAATAAAATTGATACATTTGTCCCCCGAAGCAAAACGATGCTCGT
>CAMDAO010000186.1 GCA_945888595.1 Chryseobacterium gleum
TACAATAATAACAATTTATTTTCTAATTTATAACTACTAATTTAAATTTCAAAAATAGAACTTCATAATAAATGAAATTAAAATTCTAAAAACAATAAAATAATCTAACTAATTTTTGAATGAAGTAACTGACAAATAGTCTGTTTTGAGAGAGTATTCACCATCGTTAATACATTAACTAATCTAAAAAATTAGAGAGTAATTGAAGTAAGTTTTTATCTTTCAATTTCCAAAATTCACTTTCAATTATCACTTTCAAAAACGTTTTACTAAATTTAACAACAAAACTATGTTACGCGAATATCATTTTTTTGTTTCAGTTAATTACTGTCCAAATATATATGTCCTAACTAAAAAAAAGAAAAAAAGAACGTAATTTAAATACAATCTTCTTTTTAACGCATTAACTTTAGTGAAAATTATAGTATAAAAACATTAAAATCAATAAATTAAAAGAACGTAAATGTTTTATGTTACTTAAAAATAACACTCAACCTAATCTTTTTTTATTTAAAAACAAAAGAACCGAATTTACTAAATTCAACCTTTAATTCTGGAATATCGGACGCAGTGAGCGATTTTATTTGTTCATAAGCACCACTTGATTCATCGATAATCGGGCCTCCTTCTCCTAACTGTTTTATAGAAACTACATTGCCTTCCACAAAAACACCTTTCTTCGTGATTTTCAATTCAAAGACAGGAGCTATTCCACTAACTCCATTTAAATTAAATCGGTGATACGTGCAAAAATTCCCCATTGAATACGTAATAAATCTGCCTTTATACATATCTATCGCTCTTGTTACATGAGGTCCATGTCCTAGCACTACATCTGCGCCAGCATCAATTACTAGCCTTGCAAATTCGTACACATTCCCACGATTTTCTTCATAAAAAATTTCCGGTTTTCTAGTTATATGCGTTTTACTGCTTCCTTCAGCTCCACCATGAAAAGATACAATTACTACATCACACATTTTATTCAACTTCTCCACTACTAATTTTGCTGTGCTATATCCGGTAATCTGAAGACAACCTGTGTTAGGCGCAAAAGCAACAAACCCTATTTTAACTCCTTTGACTGTCATTGTATCCCAAGGACAAGTCTCTAAACCTGCAAATTTAAACCCTTTTTCCTTCAATACTTTCTCTGTATTACTTCTGCCTGTATTCCCAAAATCGCCCATATGATTATTTGCTACAGAAAGAATATCAAAACCTGCTTCTTTAATTTGATCTGCCATATATTCTGGTTGTCTGAAGGCATAACATTTCGTCCAATCTGAACAATTTTTCAATTCACCGCCTTTATTTAAAATGGTTCCTTCCAAATTACCGAAGGTTATATCAGCCCTTTGAAGAATTGGCCACAATGGTTTTAATAAATGAACGTCGAATGGCGGTAAGAAGGATGAATCTGGAAAATTCGAACCTAACATCATATCTCCAACAGCTACAATCGATATGATTGTATCTTCAAGAACTATTTCTGTTACTTTTTTTTCTCTTTTTGATATTTTAGTGATTGATTTTGATGAAAAGGAAGAAAACCAAACAAATGCGACAAGAGCGGCGGTAAAAATTGCTATAAGAGGGTATTTCATAGTATTCTATTAAAAAATTTAGTCTAATGCTTTGAAAGAATTATTATTCATTTGCAACAATATTTCATATTGCTGAGGTGTTAAATCGGAATGATAATAATGAATTGGATTAATCTTACGGTTGTTTTTTTCTACTTCATAATGCAAGTGAGGTCCCGTAGACTTGCCCGAAGTACCAACTAACCCAACTATTGCACCACGCTTTAAAACTTGACCTTTTTTTACTTTAAATGCGCTTAAATGCGCATATCTAGTTTTAAACCCAAAACTATGATTGACAACTACACAATTGCCATATCCCCAACCATTTACTTCTATAGCTTCAACGAAACCATCACCCGTAACATACACTTCAGTGCCAATATCTGCAGGAAAATCCATACCCGTATGCATCTTTCTCGTTTTGTAGATTGGGTCAATTCGATAACCATACCCTGAAGCCATTTTCTTGAGTTCTTTATTTCTAACTGGCTGAATTGCAGGTACACTTGATAGCATTTTTTCTTTCTGCTTGGCTAGGTTCAACAGCTCTCTAAAGGATAAACTTTGATTGGAAATTCTCTTTTCTAAGTTATCTAATTTTTCTGAGGTCGACTTTAATAACTCGGCATTTGTATACCCATCTAGATATCCGTATTTACTTGTGATTCCCACACCTGACAAATTCAATTCTTCAGGCATTTTTTCAGCATATAATGAAACTCTATACAAATCTTCATCTCTCTTTTCTAGAACGTCCAACACAACATCAGCCAAATCCATATCTTTTTTTAATCGTGCAAGTTCAATTTGATTGACTTCTAAATCCTTCAACAATTCTTTCTCTTTGGGCGAATCTAGCTGCTGATTAAAAATAAAAGAAAGAAATAAGCCAACAATAATACTAGGAGCAATACATAATAATAATTTAAAAAAACGCTTCCAAATACTCAAAGAAACCTCTTCAAACGAAAGATTAGTAGGATTGTATTTATACTTAGTTTTTGGCATACAAAAGCGAATATACAAATAATCATTGTTATATTAAAACAGCAGTATTTAAAGAACTATTCTGATTATTCGCTTTAACAAACAAATTTAAAATCATAATCCATGAGAAAACCTTTCAAATAATTAAGGATTTAAGCTAAATTTGTCATGTGTAAATATTTCACTCGAACAAAAAAGTCTTTCAATAATGAAACTGCAAGAAATACGCGAAGAATTCTTTCGCTTTTTTGAATCTAAAGGTCACACGATTGTCCCTTCTGCTCCAATGGTTGTTAAAAATGACCCTACGTTGATGTTTACCAATGCAGGAATGAATCAATTTAAAGATTATTTCTTAGGGAATAGTATTCCTAAAAACACCCGTATTGCTAATACACAAAAATGCTTAAGAGTCTCAGGTAAACACAACGATTTAGAAGAGGTAGGAGTTGATACGTATCATCATACGATGTTTGAAATGCTTGGAAATTGGTCCTTCGGAGATTATTTTAAGGAAGAAGCGATTTCTTGGGCATGGGAATTATTAACAGAAGTGTATAAGATCCCGAAAGAC
>CAMDAO010000187.1 GCA_945888595.1 Chryseobacterium gleum
AATGATTTAGATATTCGATTTCAGCGAACAGGGATGAGTGATACGATTGTTCGTTTTGATATACAATCCGTAAATGAGAATTTCATTATTAATGGATTAAATAATGTAACGAACTTAATTAAAATTGATCCAGAAAATTGGATTATTAATAATGTGGGTTTAATCCAGCATGATTTGAGTTTAGGAGTATCAAAAATGGAGGAAATAGAAGTAAATAATTCAATTTCCTTGTACCCGAATCCAAGTTCAGATTTTGTGGAAATAGTATCGGGTAAAGACGAATTATACCATGTTAAAATTATAGATCCATCAGGGAAATTATGTTTTTCAAGAAAAGTAAAAACAGCTGAAAAAATAAATGTTTCAGAATTTCAATCTGGATTGTATATGTTTCAAATCGAAAATGAAGATGGGGAGCAGATTACTAGAAAAATTATGAGAAAATAGTGATTTTGACTCAAGACTATAAGATGCAAGATTTTAAGACTTATGATTTTTTACCGAAAATAAGTCTTTTAGTCTTGAATCTTTTCATCTTGAATCCAATTTTCTTTAAAATAATCCAACGAAAACAAGGATTATAAGAAAAATTCTGTATCTTTGTCCTCTTAAAAATTATCAATTAATTAAAAATCTTATGAATTCTTACGAAACTGTTTTCATTTTAACTCCCGTTTTGTCTGATGATCAGACAAAGGAAGCAGTGCAAAAATTCGAGACTGAAGTTGCAACTTTAGGTGGAAAAATTAAGCACACAGAGAATTGGGGCTTACGTAAATTAGCGTATCCAATCCAAAAAAAATCAACTGGATTTTACTTTTTAGTAGAATTTGAAGCGGAAGGAAGCTTGGTTGCTGACTTAGAACTTGCCTTTAAACGTGATGAACGTGTTATGCGTTTCCTTACTACAAGAATGGACAGAGATCATTTAGCGTATTCTATTAATAGAAGAGCGAAAATGGGTGCAAAAAAGACTGCTTCAGCTGAAGCTTAATTATTAACATTAAAAAAGAAGCAAAATGGCTCAAAACGATGTTCGTTATTTGACTCCTATCACGATAGAGATCAGAAAAGATAAATATTGCCGTTTCAAAAAAAGCGGAATTAAATTCATCGATTATAAAGATGGTGGATACCTATTAAAGTTAATCAATGAGCAAGGTAAAATTTTACCTCGCCGTTTAACTGGAACTTCTGCAAAATACCAGAAAAAAGTTGGTCAAGCAATTAAACGTGCGCGTCACATTGCTATCCTTCCGTATGTAGCAGATATGTTGAAATAAGACGATTGTAAACAGTAAAAAAATAAAACAAAATGGAAGTAATTCTTAAAAAAAACGTAGACAAACTTGGATACAAGGATGATGTCGTTACTGTAAAAGCTGGTTACGGTCGTAATTTCTTGATTCCTCAAGGTTATGGTTTATTGGCTACAGCATCTGCTTTAAAAGCACATACTGAAACAATGAAACAACGTTCTCATAAAGAAAGTAAAGTATTAGCCGAAGCGGAAGCATTAGCTGCTAAATTATCTGAAGTAACATTAACAATTGTTACTAAAGCGGGTGAAAACGGAAAAATATTTGGATCTGTAAATACAGTACAAATTTCTGAAGTATTGAAAGGATTAGGTTTTGATATTGACCGTAAATCATTGAAAATTAAAAACGAGCCAATCAAAGAAGTTGGATCGTATGAAGTGGAAGCTAACCTTCACAAAGGTGTTAAGCCAACTTTCAAATTTGAAGTGGTAGGTGAGTAATCATCTCTAAAGATAAAAGAAAAAGCTCGCTAATTTAGCGAGCTTTTTTTGTATTATTCCTTTTGTTATACCCCATTTTAAATCGATTTTAGATATCTTTACTCCATGAAATTTATTTCTGTACTTTTCTTTTTATTGATTTTTGTTGCTTGCACTCAAAACAAGTCAAAAGAGGAGTATTCCATAAAAAATCCACTGATAAAGTATGCTAAAAATCTTGAGATACTAGAACAAAAGGATTTTGTTCTGGTACATCTGAAAGATCCTGAATCTCATAAAATTGTTCAGCGCATCGCTCTTCTTAAGAATAATTCAAAAGCTCCCACTGGTTACAGTGTCATCAAGACGCCCATTACATCGGTAATCGCCTTGTCTGCTACCCATATTGGAATGCTTGAAAAATTAAATTCTTTACCATTAGTTACTGGAATTTCTAGTCATTTATATATTCATAATCCTCAGATTTTAGAAAAATACAAACAAGGGAGAATTCTTGAAATGGGCGATGAGAATGCAATTCCTGTTGAGTCAATCATTGCTTCGAAAGCAAAAGTGTTGATTTATAGTGGATTTGGCACCTCATTTCAATATGAAGAACAATTATTGAAAATGGGTATTGTGTGTATTGCAAATTATGATTGGCGAGAAAATCATCCTTTAGGAAAAGCGGAATGGATTAAACTTTTTGGCTATTTAACCGGAAAAGAAAAGCAGGCAAGCGAATATTTTTCGAACGTTGAAAAAGAATACAAGAGATTACAACAAGTAGCAAAATCTAGTAAAAGTAAACCGACTTTGTTTAGTGGAAATATGGTGGGGGATACTTGGATTTCTCCAGCTGGTGAAAGTTTCAATGCCGTTTTATTTGCGGATGCGAATTGTAAGTATGTCTATTCTAACACAAAAGGAACAGGAAGTTTAACAACTAGTTTTGAGAAAATCTTTAAAGACAATCGTTCTACTGAATTTTGGTTTAACCCAGGTGCGGGATCCAAAAAAGAGTTGCTAAATGCTCGACCTACTCTTTCTAATTTTGAAGCTGTGCTAAATAATAAAGTGTATGGTTATGCTGGAAATGAATTTTGGGAACGAAGTGCCATTGAGCCGCATCATGTTTTGTCTGATTTAATTGATATTTTACACCCTGAAATTTCTAGCAAAGGAAATAACTATTTTTACAAACAATTGAAGTAGTGGGTTCTAAAACAAATAATAAGCTTGTAATAGTGATTTTGGTGACTTTATTGCCGATCATTGCTTTTATACATCTTTCTTCTGGTGCTATTTCAATTGGATTTTCTGATTTTTATTCAGCTTTGACGAATTTTGACGCTCAAAGCACG
>CAMDAO010000188.1 GCA_945888595.1 Chryseobacterium gleum
GAAAATATTAAAGGAAATTGGACTATTTGATGTGTACGAAGGAAAAAACTTAGGTAAGGGCAAAAAATCGTATGCTGTTTCTTTCAAATTTCAAGATTCTGAACAAACATTGACAGATACTCAAGTCGATAGCGTTATGTCTAAAATAAGAAGTGAATTGGAGACGAAATTAGCAGCAGAACTTCGATAATACGTATTGGTAAAATTTGTATTCAATGGGTAAACAATTTATAATTACAGGAATAGGAACTGATGTTGGAAAAACAGTTGTTAGCGCAATAGTAGCTCAAGCCCTTGAGGCCACGTATTGGAAACCTATTCAAGCTGGTGATTTAGACTCATCTGATTCCATCAAAATTAAAAAATTATGTTCTGAAAAGGTTTCCATATTTCCTGAAGCCTTTAGATTAAGTAAACCCATTTCACCCCATGCTGCTGCAAAAATAGATGGAGTTGAAATCAACCTAGATAATATTGACTTACCAACCGTAAAAGGTAATTTAATAATCGAAGGTGCAGGAGGATTAATGGTTCCTATAAATAACAAAGGATTGTTATATATTGACCTCATTAAATCATGGGGATTACCCACAATTTTGGTTTCAAAACATTATTTAGGAAGTATAAATAATACTATTTTATCTGCAGAAGTTTTAAAAAGCAACCAGATTCAGGTCGCAGGAATCATTTTTGTAGGAGATGAAAATATTCCAACAGAGAGTATAATTTTACAGCAGACAAAATTGAAATACATCACACGTATTCCGCTAACAAAGGAAGTTAATAAAGCATTTATTGAAGAGCAAGCGAAGAAAATTTCTTTGAATTTCTAATATCACATTGAATTAATGACTCAACTGATTAAAAAAGATAGGAAGTATGTATGGCATCCATTTACACAGATGCAAACAGCTGAGGAACCGTTAGAAATTATTCGCGCAGAAAAAACGTTATTATTTACAGCTGATCATAATACATACATAGACTGTAATTCGTCTTGGTGGGTAAATGTTCATGGACATGGTCATCCCTATATAGGAAAAGCAATTTCAGAACAATTTTCTTTAATAGATCATGTGATTTTTGCAGGCGCAACGCATCCGAAAGCCGTTGAATTAGCTGAACGAATCATTACAATTTTACCTGAAAATCATTTTCAAAAAGTGTTTTTTTCGGATAACGGATCCACAGCGATTGAAGTAGCTTTAAAAATGGTTTTTCAATTTTGGCATAACAAAAATAAACCTAAAAAAAGAATATTAGCATTGGAAGGTGCTTATCATGGAGACACATTTGGAGCAATGGCAATTGGTCAAAGAGGTTATTTTAACGAACCATTCGAACACTTTTTCTTCGATGTTGATCAATTGGAATTTCCAACAATTGAAAAAGAATCCACATTACTGCTACAAGCAGAAGATTTATTTAAAACGGGCGATTTTGCAGCCATAATAGTGGAACCATTAATTCAGGGATCTGCTGGAATGCGCACATATTCTTCAAAATGGTTAGAAAAAATTGTTGTTTTGGCCCGAAAATATAACGTCTTAGTTATTTTTGATGAAGTAATGACCGCATGGGGGCGAACAGGTAAATTATTTGCTATGAACCACATGACAGAATCACCTGACATCGTGTGTCTTTCAAAAGGATTAACAGGTGGCGTCTTACCATTAGGTTTAACTATTTCCACAGATGAAATATATGATGCATTTCTTTCTAATGAAAAAACAAAGGCCTTGTTGCATGGCCATTCATTCACCGGCAATGCTTTGGCATGCGCTGCTGCTTGTGCAAGCCTAGATCTTTTTGAAAGAGAAGAAACTTGGAAAAGAATTACTTCTCTTTGCAAATCGAATTTAGAATTTTCCAAGACCTTAGAAAATCATCCTAAAATTGAAGAAATAAGATTATGCGGGACAATTCTAGCTATTGAATTGAAGAGTGTTGAGGGAAATACTTATTTTTCAGGTATCAGAGATATTGCTTATCGCTATTTTTTAGAAAATGGTTTATTGATTCGCCCATTAGGAAATGTCATTTTTATCAATCCTCCTTACTGTATTACAGAAATGGAGTTAGAACTGATTTATGAGAAAATCACGCAATTTTTAACTACCAATTTTTAGACTTCAGATATTAGTCTGTTTTACTTTGGTAATGCGTTAATTGAATTAACAATTTCAACAATGAATGGTTCATTTTTCAATTTTTCGTTGGAAGCAATGTATTCGAGCACATATTCCGCTTGGACACCTTTTATATTTTCAGGTAGTTTAGCTAACTCTACAAATGACTTTACAATAAATCCAGCATTTCCTAAACGCATTGAATATAAGTCATACCCTTGATGAAATTTAGTTAGTTGAAATTGATATTGTTTTAAAATGATAACAGTGATAAAATAATCAAAATCTTCATTCGCAGTAATTGTACTTTTATCCAAATTCGATAAAAACTTATTTAATTCAACATTTTCAATAATTGAATTTGTTAAGTTTAATTGTTTTGGATTAAAATTAGCACAAACCACCTTTAAACTTGGCGAATTATTCTCTACTGAATCAGCAAATGAAACTACAGATACTCTGTTTTTAAGATTTGAACTATGTAATGAACTAACACTTAAAGTTAACATTCCGGTTAATAATAGTAAAAAAATCTTCATAAAATTTTAAATTAATGTAATATGCTTTCCAATCAGGAATAAATATACTTATAAATTTTGAAATTTATTAATAAAAAAATATTCACTATCAATAAATAACTATTTGACACGTCTAATATCGACATCGATGGCTTCATTTAGGTCGTTTGAAATTATTCACACTTAAAATTCTAGCACATAAAAAAACCCGTTACAATTTAATGTAACGGGTTTTATAAAAGTGGCACTGTGACCGACCACTGGCGGTTCGACTTACTCTCCCACCCGCCAGCTGGCGGACACGCGTACCATCAGATAGTAAATAATTAGTCAAAAAAAAACTCATTCCTTTTGAGAATGAGTTTTTATAAAAGTGGCATCGACTTACTCTCCCACCCTCAAAAGGGCAGTACC
>CAMDAO010000189.1 GCA_945888595.1 Chryseobacterium gleum
GGAGATGGAACGAAGCCGATGATTTAAAAGTTAAAAACATTGAGGAAATCACAAATTACTGTCTTGAATTAGGTATCAATGCCTTCGATTTGTCGAATTCGTATGGTTTGGGCCAAATGGAAGAATTATTTGGACAAGTAATCGAAAATAAATCAGTAAAACGGGAAGATATTGTTCTATTTTCTAAATGTGGTTACAAATCACAAGAGGAAGGTACAGGAAAAATTATCTACAATCAATTAACTGAAAAATACATCAATAAAAGTGTTGATGATACGTTGAGAAAGTTAAAAACAGAGTATATAGATGTTTTTTTATTAAATGAATTTGATCCATTAATGAGGTCTGAAGAGGTCGTTTCAGCATTGACAACTCTTGTGTATAAAGGAAAAGTGAAACATATTGGATTGTCAGGATTTAACGTTTTTCAACACCAGCAATTGGCTAATTTTTCGTTAGATATCGTAACAAATCATTTTGAATTGAATCTTTTCAATACCACAGCGATTCACGATGGAAGATTAGATTTTATAAAAGAACAATATGCAAAACCAATGGCTTGGGCGCCGCTAGCAGGTGGTAGGATTTTGACAGGTACTGACGCTGAAGCCATTGCTATTCGATCGCTTTTGGAAGAACTAGCACTAAAATACAATTCAAATGTAGAACAATTAGCAGTGGCATGGATTCATAAATTGGGTGCCTTACCAATTATTGGAAGTTTAAGCAAAGATCGAATTAAAAATGCTGCTACAGCAAGTGAAATTCAGTTGTCGCATGAAGATTGGCATAGAATTTATAATATCACACGGAAGTAATGAATACCAAATTAGTAAATATGGAGCACCTGTCGGTTGTAGAGGTTTTACAAAAAATTGCTACTGAATATGGGAATCGCGCTGCTTTTTCAACAAGTTTAAGTTGGGAAGATCAGGTGATTACGCATCATATTTTTTCAAATGATTTACCAATTCGTGTTTTTACGCTAGATACAGGACGTTTATTTCCAGAAACATATGGCGTATTGAATAGAACGCTCGATCGTTATAAAAAGAAAATAGAAGTTTTTTCTCCTAAACATGAAGGGGTTGAAAAAATGGTAACTCAAAAAGGTCCTTTAAGTTTCTATGTATCTCTTGAAAATAGAAAAGAATGTTGTTTCATTCGGAAAGTCGAACCTTTAAATCGTGCGCTATCGAATGTCGATTGTTGGATAACTGGATTAAGAGCAGAACATTCTGAAAATCGTAAGGATATGTCGATGACTGAAATCGATGCTCAGCGAAATATTGTGAAAGTTCACCCAATTTTTAATTGGTCTTTAGAGCAAGTGAAAAATGAAATAAAAGAATGTAACATTCCCTATAATTCAATACACGACAAAGGATTTGTTAGCATAGGTTGTCAGCCTTGCACAAGAGCAGTGAAAGAAGGTGAGGATTTTAGAGCTGGAAGATGGTGGTGGGAAAATAGTGATAAAAAAGAATGCGGATTGCATTCGTGATATAATTGTGGTAGGCATATGGCATTCCATATCCCAAAAACAATTATATCACAACCGATTGATTTATGATTCATCATATATCAATATTTTGAAAAAATGAAAAAACAAAAAAATGAAAAAATTAAATTATTTAGACGAATTAGAAGCAGAAGCAATATACATTATGCGAGAAGTTGCTGGTCAATTTGATAAGCCTGCATTGTTGTTTAGCGGTGGAAAGGATAGTATTTGTCTAGTTCATTTGGCTTTAAAAGCATTTCGTCCGGGTAAATTACCTTTTCCCTTGGTTCACGTGGATACTGGTCACAATTCTCATGAGGTGATTGAATTTCGTGATAATTTAGTTGCTGAATTAGGTGAAAAATTGATTGTCAGAAAAGTGGAAGATACAATTAAGGAAAGAAATTTAGTAGATGGAAAAGGGAAGTTTCCAAGTAGAAATGGATTACAAACCTACACTTTGCTAGATGTTATTTCAGAATTTGAATTCGACGCTTGTATCGGAGGAGCCAGAAGAGATGAGGAAAAAGCGAGAGCCAAGGAAAGAATTTTTTCTGTTCGCGATGAATTTGGACAATGGGATCCTAAAAAACAACGACCTGAATTGTGGAATATTTATAATGGTAAAGTCGATAAGGGCGAAAATGTACGTGTTTTTCCAATTAGTAATTGGACAGAATTAGATATTTGGAATTACATTAAACGCGAAAATATTCAATTGCCGCCTATTTATTTTACGCATTCAAGAGAGTGTGTTTTGACCGATGCAGGACAATTAATGGCAACGAATGAATTTTTGACGTTAGACGAAACAGATGTTATCGTAACAAGAAATGTACGATACAGAACCGTTGGTGATATGACCTGTACAGCCGCAGTAGAAAGCGAAGCCTATACAGTAGATGAGATTATTGCAGAATTGAAAAATTCCAAAATCAGTGAGAGAGGAGCAACACGAATGGATGATAGAGTAAGTGAAGCAGCAATGGAAGATCGAAAAAAAGGAGGATATTTTTAATGAATGTTTGATTGAATCAATTATTCAACATACAAAATAGTACAATATATAAATTATACTTAAGTCTAATGTCATTTAGCCTTGAGTCTTAAAGTATAAAAAGAATGGATTTATTAAGATTTTTTACAGCAGGAAACGTAGACGACGGAAAAAGTACGTTAATCGGTCGACTTTTATTTGATAGTGATTCAATTTCAACCGACATTATTGAAACGTTAACGAAGCAAAGTAAAACTACTGGCATAGACGCTGATATTGATTTAGCCTTGTTAACCGATGGTCTACGAGCTGAAAGAGAACAAGGTATTACGATTGATGTGGCTTATAAATATTTTAGTACAGATAAACGTAAATTTATTATTGCTGATACTCCAGGACATACGCAGTATACTCGGAATATGTTTACCGGTGCTTCGAATGCGGATTTGGCAATTATTTTAGTAGATGCTAGAAATGGGATAACGGATCAAACCAAGAGACACAGCATCATTTCTTCTATTCTTGGTATTCCACATGTATTGGTTTGT
>CAMDAO010000190.1 GCA_945888595.1 Chryseobacterium gleum
AACATAAATACAATTTCCATAATAGATATGAGAAGTTACAGAATATATTGAGAGATCCATCATCCGAAAGAATTATGTTGAGTTTGAGTCAGCAATTCACAGATAGTCAGATGAATAATCTTTTTAATGTTGAAGTAAAGCAAATAGATTCAGCCTATTTAAGTAAAGAATTAAAAAAAGAAAATTATTCCCCTCTTTCATACATGATGGCGATTGATTATCAAACATATTTGGTGGATGATATTTTACAAAAGGTAGATAGAGCGACAATGACCGTTAGTTTGGAGGGAAGAGAGCCATTTTTAGATCACCGAGTTGTTGAATGGGCCGCTCAACTTCCAAATGAATATAAATATTTTCAAGGAACAAAAAAACACATTGTAAAGGAAATAGTGCATCAATATATCCCGAAGGAAATGATGGATAGACCTAAAATGGGGTTTGCAATTCCAATTGCTAATTGGATGATGAATGAACTGCGCGATTATTTAGAAGCATTTATAAATGAGAAAAATATTCGGGAGCAAGGAATATTTAAGTGGGAATATGTAGAAAAACTTAAATTTGATTTTTACAATGGAAAGAAAGAGTACGATGTAAAATTATGGTACTTATTAATGTTTCAAACGTGGTATGATCGATGGATGAAATGAAAGCTGAAAATACCATTTTCACGGGTAAATCGAAGAATGTTTTATATCTATCCTATGATGGAATGACCGACTCTTTGGGGCAATCTCAAGTTTTGCCTTATTTGATAGGATTGAGTAAGTATGGATTTACATTTCATATTATTAGCTTCGAGAAACAAGCCCGATTTCAGCAACACAAAGAGCATATCCAGAAAATTTGTGATGATAATAATATTGTTTGGCACCCCAATAGTTACACTCAGAAATCACCTTTAATTACAACGATTTGGGATGTGACTAGAATGCGAAAACTAACCAGAAAGCTTCACAAAGAGCATCATTTTCATGTAATTCATTGTCGTAGTTATATTTCAGCTTTAGTTGGTCTTTCCATGAAAAAGAAATATGGCACGAAGTTTATTTTTGATATGCGCGGTTTTTGGGCGGATGAAAGAATCGATGCGGGATTGTGGAGCCTAAAAAATCCAATTTTTAAAACGGTTTATTCTTTTTTTAAAAGAAAAGAGCTTCAGTATTTTAAAAATGCGGATTATACAATTTCTTTAACAAAAAAGGGAAAAGAAGAAATAGAAAGTTGGCCCATTTTTAAGGGAATTCTTCCAAAGATTCAAATCATTCCTTGTTGTGTTGATTTAGAATTATTTCAACCCGATACCATAAAAGAGACGGAAAGAAATCAAGTAAAAGAAAACTTAGGAATCAAAGAAAATGATTTCATTTTAGGATATGTGGGATCTATTGGCACATGGTACATGCTGTCGGAGATGTTAGATTACTTCAAAGTACTGAAGAAACAAAATGCAAACGCTAGATTTCTTTTTGTGACAGGAGAAAAACCAGAAAATATTTTTGACCAAGCGCAGAAAAAAGGCATTCTAGAACAAGATATAATTATCACTTCTTGCGTCCATCAAAAAGTTCCTTTAAATATTTCAATTTTTGATTCTTCCATATTTTTTATTCGACCGACGTATTCAAAAATGGCGTCTTCGCCCACTAAGCAAGGTGAAATTATGGCAATGGGGATTCCTTTGGTTTGTAATTTTGGAGTCGGCGATACAGATGAAATTGTAACGAATTATGAGGCGGGTTCAGTTATTAACGTTTTTGATGACAATCAGTATTTAATAGCAATAGAGAATCAAAAATTGGTGAACAAAACTAAAATGATCAGTGGGGCTAAAGAAGTGTATTCTTTGGAACAAGGAGTGCAAAAATATTTATTTGTTTACAAGCAAGTGTATGAAAAGTAAAGGTAAAATTATTGTTACAGGCGGCGCAGGGTATATTGGATCGCATACAATCATTGAATTAATCGAGAATACTGAATACGAAATTATTTCAATTGATAATTTTTCGAATTCCTCAATGGTTACTTTTGATAGAATTGAAGCGATTACCGGCCGTAAAGTGGTGAATTATAACGTTGATTTATGTGATCAAAATTTAGTTTTCGAGATTTTAGAAAAGGAAAGTAATTGCATAGGAATAATTCATTTCGCGGCATATAAATCGGTACCGGAATCGGTTCAAAATCCATATAAATACTATCATAATAATACCGAATCTCTTTTAAATATTGTAGAAGGATGCTTAAAATTTGGAATCAGTAATCTTATTTTTTCATCCTCATGTTCCGTATATGGAAATATCGATTCTTTGCCGGTAAATGAAGAAACTCAGTGTAATAAATCGGAATCTCCTTATGCGTATTCAAAACAAATTGGGGAAGCGATTTTAAGAGATTATGCAATTTCTGCTCAACATTTAAAATCAATTTCATTGCGCTATTTCAATCCTGTTGGGGCGCATCTTTCGGGATTAATCGGTGAATTTCCTATTCATCCGCCAACAAGTTTGGTGCCTGTAATTACGCAAACAGCGATTGGTAAAATCGAAAAAATGATGGTGCACGGTGAAGATTACAACACACGAGATGGCTCATGTATTCGAGATTATATTCACGTGACGGATATTGCGAAGGCTCATGTGAAAGCATTAGAATTTTTATTTCAAGGAAAAAATGAACAAACAAATTCTATTTTTAATCTAGGTTCGGGCGCTGGCGTGAGTGTGAAAGAGGCAATTTTTTCTTTTGAAAAGAATACGGGCTTAGCTTTAAATTATTCCATTGGCCCGAGGAGGGAAGGCGATGTAGAAGCTATTTTTTCAGATACGACAAAATCAGAAAATGTATTAAAGTGGAAAGCTGAAATTGGTCTTGATCAAATGATGGAATCAGCATGGAAATGGGAAAAGTACCTTAAAAATGGGCAAATTTCATAAATTCTAGTAACTTTACACATGTGTTTTTTCTAACAAGTAGTTAAATTAGCAGTAAAATCTTAGGATAACTTTACAAGATATAATAAAAATGACTAAAATA